>NZ_JBHYMS010000023.1:15450-98926 GCF_042743185.1 Inquilinus sp. NPDC058860
CGGGCGGGGGCCGCGGGGGGGGGGGGGGGGGGGGGGGTTGGGCACTGGGGTTGCCGCGGCCCACACCGCCTCCGGGGTTGCCCCCCCCCCCGGGGGGGTCCCCCCAACGCGAGCGACATCCGAGGGACGTATGAACTGCCCCTCTTACCCCTCCGGCACGCACTCCTCATCCAGGAAATCCCCGATCGCGCGGAAGGCCTGCAGCCGGTTCTTCTCCATCAGCACCATGTGCGTGCCCTCGCCGATCTCGACCCAGCGACGGTACGGCGCGCCGGTGAGGCGGGTGAAGTAGTCCTGGACAACGCCGAGCGGCACGTCCAGGTCCCATTCGGCATGAACCAGCAGCACCGGCACGGTGATGGTGCCCGGCTCGTAGAACGGCCGCCCGGCGCCCCAGTATTCCCGCGTGTCGAGGATCGGGCCGGTGCCGGCGCGCATGGTCGGCGGCGACTGGAGCCGGCCCTCGGGGTCGGTGGCCAGCGCCGCTTCGGCCCAGGTCTCGAACCAGCCTTCGGGGATCAGCCCGTCGCGCCTGGCCTCCGGCGCCCCCTCCAGCCAGCGCGCCTTGCCCTGCAGCACCGGGATCCGGCGCCAGGCGCCGAGCGGGCCGCCCGGATCGATCCGCGCCTGGCCGGGGTTCAGCCATTGCGGCGCGACCAGGGCCAGCTTCGCCACCTTCGCATTGTTGCGGCTGGTGTAGGCGCCGGCGACCGAGCCGCCCCAGGACATGGCGACGATACTGGTCCGCTCGAGGCCGCGCCGCCGCAGCACGAAGTCGACCGCAGCCGAGAAGTCGCGCACCCCGGTCTCGGTCCGGCCGAGGGGCGGGTTCTCCTCCGGCGGCCGGTCCATCTCCGGCGGCCGGGTCGAGCCGCCGGTGCCGCGGACGTCCACGGCATGGACGTCGTAGCCGCGGCCGGCCAGCCAGTCCATGAAGGAGAAGCCGCCGACCGGCACGTCGAACAGGGTGCCGGAGGAATAGGTGGCGCCGTGCATCATCACGATGCTGCGCTCCGGCGAGAAATCGCGCATCCCGGCCGGCCGCTTGTTGCGGATGTGCAGGTCGATGCCCGGCGTGTCGCTCGGGATCATCAGGTCTTCGACCGCGATCTCGGCCGGGGTGTTGCTGGTCGATGTCATGATCTCGATTCCGGTCAGGCGAAGGTCCAGTCGAAGCGGTCGCCGCGGCGGGTGACGCGGCCGGCGGAGCTCTCGGCGAAATGGCCGGGCAGGACGAGGGCGCCGCTCTCGGCCGCCTGCTCCAGCAGCCAGCGGCGGGAGGCGCGCGCCGGCTCCGGGAACTCGCAGTAGCGGGAGTTCCAGCCGGGCTCGCAGACCTGCAGCGGGTGGTGCATGACGTCGCCGGCGAACAGCGCCTCCTCGCCGCGCGAGCGCAGGCGGATCACGGCGTGGTCGATGCTGTGGCCCGGGGCCGGGTGGAAGGAGATGCCGTCCAGCACCTCGCCGCCGTCGACCGAGACCAGATCGGCCAGCCCGGCGTCGAGCACCGGCCGGACGCTGTCCTGGTAGACGCCGTCGAGCGGCGGGTGCCGCGGCGTGCCGAGCGCCGGGTCGGGACGGAAGCCGCCGGCCGACGGGTCGGTCAGGCTTTCGCCGTAGCGCTGCTCGACCGACGAGACATGGTGGCGGGCGTTCGGGAAGGTCGGCACCCAGCGGCCGTCGACCAGCCGGGTGTTCCAGCCGACATGGTCGGCATGGACATGGGTGATCAGGACGTGGTCGACATCCTCCGGCCGCACCCCGGCCGCCGCCAGGCGCTGCAGGTAGGGCACGTCGAGCCGGTGCATCAGCGGCACCGTCGGCCGCTCCTTGCCGTTGCCGGTGGCGGTGTCGATCAGGATGGTGTGGTGCGGCGTGCGCACCAGCCAGCTGTGGATGCCGAGGCTGATCGCCCCGGTCTCCGGGTGCAGCGAGCCGGGCGAGACGCGGCCGCGGTGCCGGTCGGCGGCCTCCGGATCGATATCGGGATAGAGCTCGGCCGGCGAGCCGTGGGCCAGCGGGATCTCGTCGATCCGCGTGATCGTGGCGTCGCCGATGCGAAAGCTGGGGGAGCCCATGGGCCGTCTCCGCTGTGGGCGCGCCGCCGCTTGACGGCGCCGGCCCCAGAGCTAAGGTGCGCGGGATCAGCAATCAAATCGATCCGCCTCATGGGCTCCATCGATCATTTCGATCTTCGATCCTTCGACCTGAACCTGCTGGTCGCCTTCGACGCGCTGATGCAGGAGCGGACGGTCACCCGCGCCGCCACCCGGCTGAAGGTGCAGCAGCCGGCGATGAGCCACAGCCTGTCGACCTTGCGGGTGCTGCTGCAGGACGAGCTGTTCGTGCGCGTCGGCCAGGCGATGCAGCCGACCGCCAAGGCCCGCGCCCTGGCGCCGCGCATCCGCCAGGCCCTGCTGCAGATGCAGGAGGTGCTGCGCGCCGAGGACGGCTTCGACCCCGAGACCCAGGACCGGATCTTCCGCCTGGGCTTCTCCAGCGAGCTGGAGCTGCTGCTGATGCCGGACCTGACGGCGGAGCTGCGCCGCTGCGCCCCCGGCATCCGGGTGATCGGCCGGCCGGTGTTCCGGGAGGAGGTGCACCGGCTGCTGGACGACGGCGAGATCGACTTGGCGGTGGGCTGCTTCGACCACGGCGCCACCCGGCATCGCGGCGTCGCGCTGTACGACCAGGCGCTGGCCTGCTGCTTCAACCGGGAGCTGCTGCCGCTGGACCCGCCGGTCGACCTCGACGCCTATCTCGCGACCGGCCACGCGCTGGTGACGCTGAACAACCTGCTGCAGGGCTGCCTCGACGAGGCGCTGGGCCGGGTCGGCGCCGGCCTGAACGTGGTGATGGCGTCGTCCGAGTTCATGACCGTGCTGTCGACCGCGGCCGAGGCGCCGGTGCTGGCCACCCTGCCGGCGCGCATGGCCCGGCGCTACGGCCCGCGATTCGGGCTGACGCTGAGCCCGCTGCCGCTGCCCCTGGAGCTGCGGCTGCCGGCGGTGGCGATGGTGTGGTCGGCCCAGACCGACCGCGACCCCGGCGCCGCCTGGCTGCGCGACCGGGTGGCCCCGATCCTGCGCCGCCAGTCGAATTGAGGCCCAGTCAGTTCACGCCCTGGACCGAGCGCAGGGCGAAGTCGCCGCCGAAATTGACCAGCATCACGCCGTTCCAGCCGTCGCGGAATCCGTTGTCGCTGGCCTCGATCACGGTCTTGCCGTCGAGCGCCACCACCATCCGGCCGGCGGCGTCGCGGGTCCAGGTCAGGCGGGTGCGGTCGCCCCGGCGCAGCGGCGCGGTGTTGGTGGTCTGCGCCACCTGGGTGATGCCCGAGCGCCCGGCGCGGTACAGCGCGAAGACCGGGCTGTTGGACGGCAGATAGACCAGCCGGTAGCCGGAATCCTTCGACGTGCCCTGATAGACCCGGATCTCGAACTGGCCCTGGTTGGCGATGTCGGTCAGCTCGAACTCGAGCCCGAAATTGTTCTTCAGCCCCTGCTGCAGCGCGATCGCCGCGACCCCGCCCTGCTGCCCGTTGGCCGCCTTGGTGTCGCTGTGCAGGCCGTTCCTGTCGACCGACCAGGTGCCCTGCAGCGAGGTCCAGGCCGGGTTGGCGGTGTAGTTGCCGTCGCTGAAATCGTCGCTGAACACCCGGGTGCCGGCGAGCGAGGCGGGCTGCGCCGGCGTGGCCGGAGCCGGGGCCGGAGCGGGCGCCGCGGCCGGCGGCTGGGTGGAGGCGGCCGGCGGCTGGGCCGGGACCGGCGGCTCCGCGGGGGCGGTCGAGGCCGAGTAGCGCTGCACCAGCCCCTTCAGGTCGGCGATGAAGTCCGGGCTGGCCGCCTTGTCCCGTTCGGCCTGGCCGACCATCCGCGACAGGTCGTCGAGCAGCGCCTTGCTCCGGTCCTGCTGCGGCGGCTGCCAGGGGGCGTAGCGCGGGGTCGACTGCGCCAGCGCCATGGGGGCCAGGGCGGCGGACGAGAGCAGGGCGGCGGCGAGGATGGGGAGAAGGGCTCGGACGGGTTTCATCGACGGGGCTCCGCTTCCAGGTCGCGACGGCACATGCCGTTCTGACGCGCCGGACGGCCGGGCTCAAGCCCTTCCGATCGACGCGCCGGAAAAACCCACGGGCACCGCCGCGGTTCCGGCCCGGCATGATCGTCGCAACATTCCGAATGCCGCGGCCGCCGGATGCGACGATTCCCGAAACAACGGCCGTGACAAAGCCGCAATCCCGGCTTATATGCAGGGCATGAGCTTCGTCCGCGCGACCTACTTTTGGTACTTTAGCTACCCGCTGCCAGCGGCGGAGCGAGGGTGCGCGTGATCTGAAGATCGATCGACGAGAGACCCGAGAGCCGCCAGATCCCCTGGCGGCTTTTTTGTTGCCGCCGGCGGGGTGAACCCAGGAGCCCAAGCCGTGTTGAAGACCACCGACGACCTGCGTATCCGCGAGATCAAGGAGCTGAGCACACCCGCCGAGGTGATGCAGGAGCTGCCGCGCGATGCCGTGGCCACCCGCACCGTCACCGAATCCCGACGCGCCCTGCACGGCATCCTGCATGGGACCGACGACCGCCTGGCGGTGGTGATCGGCCCCTGCTCGATCCACGACCCCGCGGCGGCGCTGGAGTATGCCCGCCGGCTGCAGCCGCTGCGCCGGCGCCTGGGCGGCGAGCTCGAGATCATCATGCGGGTCTATTTCGAGAAGCCGCGCACCACGGTGGGCTGGAAGGGGCTGATCAACGACCCTGACCTGGACGGCAGCTTCCGGATCGACAAGGGGCTGCGGCTGGCGCGCGGCCTGCTGCTGGAGGTCAACCGGCTGGGCCTGCCGGCGGCCTGCGAGTTCCTGGACATGACCACGCCGCAATACATCGCCGACCTGGTCGGCTGGGGCGCGATCGGCGCCCGCACCACCGAGAGCCAGATCCATCGCGAGATGGCGTCCGGCCTGTCCTGCCCGGTCGGCTTCAAGAACGGAACCGACGGCAATGTGAAGATCGCGGTCGATGCCGTCGGCTCGGCCTCGCAGCCGCATCATTTCATGGCGGTGACCAAGAGCGGCCGTTCGGCCATCGCCTCGACCGCCGGCAACGAGGACGCGCACATCATCCTGCGCGGCGGCAAGGCGCCGAACCACGACGCCGCCAGCGTCGAGGCCGCCTGCGCCGAGCTGGCCAAGGCCGGGCTGCGGCCGGCGGTGATGATCGACGCCAGCCACGCTAACAGCAGCAAGAAGCCGGAGAACCAGCCGAAGGTGGTCGACGACGTGGCGCGCCAGGTCGAGGGCGGCGACGGCCGCATCGTCGGCGTCATGGTCGAGAGCCACCTGGTCGCCGGGCGGCAGGACCTGGTGCCCGGCCGGCCGCTGGTCTACGGCCAGAGCATCACCGACGGCTGCATCGGCTGGGACGAGTCGGTCGCGGTGCTGGAGCGGCTGGCCGCCGCGGTCGCGGCGCGGCGGGCTGTAACACCACGGACGTTGACGGCGACCGCCTGAGACCCGATCATCTCAGCATGACCCGCTTCACCCGAGCTACCACCAGCGCCAGACGACGTCGCCCTTCGGCGCCCGCGGCGCTGGGCGCCGCCACTAGACGTGGTCGCCCTCGGGCGACCGGGGCGGCGCGGTGCGCCGGGAGAGGCGGGGGAGCCGCCGGGACCCGTCCCGGCTGATCCCAACCGGATCCCGACCACCGCAACCCGCCGTCCCCGACCGGCGGGTTTTTTCTTGCCGGCCGCCCTGCCCCCCGAAGGAACGCAGACCATGAGCCAGCCCGCCCTCGACCCGCAGGTCCATCAGCCGACGACCGAGCCCCGGATCCGCCGGGCCGCCGCCGACGACGCCCCGGCTGTCCGGGCGCTGACCCGCGCCGCCTACGCCAAATGGGTGCCCGTGATCGGCCGCGAGCCGAAGCCGATGACCGCCGATTACGACCAGGCCGTGCGCGAGCACCGGATCGACCTGCTGCTCGAGGGCGACGACCTGATCGCTCTGATCGAGATCATCGATCGCGGCGACCATCTGCTGATCAAGAACCTGGCGGTCTCGCCCCACGCCCAGCGCCGCGGCCACGGCAGGCGCCTCCTGGCCCATGCCGAGGCGCTGGCGGCCGAGCTGGGGCGGCCGCTGCTGCGGCTCTACACCAATCCGCGCTTCGCCGGGAATGTCGACCTCTACGCCAGCGCCGGCTTCGCCGTGGACCGGGAGGAGCCGTTCCTGGAAGGCACCACCGTGTATATGAGCAAGCCGGTGCAGCTGGACCGGCCCGGGCTTTCGGGCTGAGAGACCGGAAACGGCCCCAGCCTGGTCCCCGATAAAGAATGCGGAGGACGATGAAATGCCTGATATGGGACCAGACTGGGACTTAAGTCTTATAATGGATTACCTATAGGTGCAATACGAATCCTTCCGGCCTACTTAGACGCGCAAGTAAATAGCGCAAAAATTGCCGCGAATGCGATCGACCGACGGCATCGGGTCAGTCGGGCCGCGCCATATGGGCGGCGAACTCGTCCTTGTGGTCCGGGTGCCAGCGCGACAGGGCCGGGCGGTTGCGGATGATGTCCTCCGCCGCCCAGCGGATGCGCTTCTCGTCCATCGCCCGGGTGACGTCGTTGTCGGGGCAGAGGATGTAGAAGTCGCCGCGGCCGAGACCGTCGAGCATGAACTCGGCCACCTGCTCGGCGGTCCAGGCCGCCGCCGGCTTCTCGGCGGCGCCGCGGGCGGTGATGCCGGTGAAGGTGTAGCCCGGGATCAGGAGATGGGCGGTGATGCGGCAGCCTTCGGTCTCGCGCAGCGCATGCGCCAGCCCCTCGGTCAGCACCTTCACCCCGGCCTTGGAGACGTTGTAGGCGGTGTCGCCCGGCGGGGTGGTGATGCCCTGCTTCGAGCCGGTGTTGACGATCAGCCCGTCGCCGCCCTGGGCGATCATCGCCGGGGCGAAGATCTGCACGCCGTGGATCACGCCGTAGAGATTGACGTCGAGCACCCGGCGCCAGCGGTCGTAATGCTCCCACGGCCCGCCGCCCTGGCCGATGCCGGCGTTGTTCATCAGCACCGCGACCTCGCCAAAGCGGCCATAGGCCTCGTCGCGCAGCCGCTCGACCTCCTCCGGCTGCGACACGTCGGTCGGCACGGCGCGGATGTCCGGCGCGCCGCCGGCGGCGAGCTCCGCCACCTCGCCCGCGGCACGGTCGAGCGCCTCGCCGGGCAGATCGGCGAGCACGACCTTAAGGCCGATCGAGGCGAAGCGCCTGGCGGCGGCGAGGCCGATGCCGCCGGCGGCCCCGGTGACGACGGCGACGCGGCCGGCCCGGATCGCGGGATGGGTGGGCATACAGAGACTCCTTGGAGACGGCCGGGGTGATGGCCTGGTCGGATGGCGGCCTTCACTGATCTGGGTCGGCCGGGTCTGGCCGGCAAGCCGGGCCGGACCGATATGATCGGCGATGCGCCGCCGGATCCTGGCCCTCGCCGTCCTGCTCCTCGCCGCCCTCGCCGTCGGCCTGCTGTGGCGCGGCGACATCGCCGTGCCGGCCCGCTGGAATCCCTGGGCGCCGCTGGACCTGCGCGACCCGCCCAACCTGCTGACCGGCCTGAAGCTGGCGCGGGTCAAGGCCGATCCGGATCTGTGCCGGGCGGTGCTGGCGACCTCGGGGCTGAGCACCCGCCCGGTGCCCGACCGGGAGGAGGCGCCCGGCTGCGCTGTCGAGAACGCGGTCGCGGTCTCGCGCGCCGGCGTCGCCCTCGACCGCGGCTTCGTCGCCTCCTGCCGCCTCGCCGTCGCCTTCGCCCTGTTCGAGCGGCACGCGCTGCAGCCGGCGGCGGAGGACGCCTTCGGCCAGAGGGTTGCGGCCGTCGAGCATCTCGGCACCTATGCCTGCCGCAACGTCAATCACCGGGCGGAGGGCCGGCGCAGCCGCCACGCCACCGCCGACGCCATCGATCTCGCCGCGGTGCGGCTGGCCGACGGGCGGCGGATCACCGTGGCCCGGGACTGGCCCGGCGGCGGGCCGGAGGCGCGCTTCCTGCACCGCCTGCGCGACCGCGCCTGCCGGATCTTCGACGTGGTGCTGTCACCCGACTACAACGCCGCCCACCGCGACCATCTGCATCTGGACGTCGGCTGGTTTGGCACCTGTCGTTGAGGCCTCAGTCCCGGGCGCCGTCGCGGATGGCCTCGTGGTGGCGGATCACCTCGGCGACGATGAAGGCCAGGAACTTCTCGGCGAAGTCGGGGTCGAGATGCGAGTCCTCGGCCAGCCGGCGCAGCCGCGCGATCTGCGCCGCCTCGCGCCCCGGATCGGCCGGCGGCAGGCCGACGGTCGCCTTCAGCCGCCCGACCTTCTGGGTGCATTTGAAGCGTTCGGCCAGCAGATGGACGAGGGCCGCGTCGATGTTGTCGATGCTGCTGCGCAGCTCCGCCAGCTCGGGCGGGATGGCGGGCTTCGGTTCGGCGTGCTGGTCCATCGGGTCACCTGGCTCGGAAAGGCCCGACCATAGAGCAGCCGTCCGGGTCCCGCCAAGCCGGCGGATTCCGCTTGCGCCCGGCATCGCTGTCGCGGAGAGAGGCCGGATGCCCGATATGCCCGCCCCCGTGCCGCTCGATCGCACCGCCTTCGCCGCGGACGCGCCTTCCGTCGCCCGGGCCCTGATCGGCGCGGTGCTGCTGGTCGACGGCGCCGGCGGCGTGGTGGTCGAGACCGAGGCCTATGATCCGACGGACCCGGCCTCGCACAGCTTCGCCGGGCCGAACCCGCGCAACGCCGCGATGTTCGGGCCGGTCGGCCACGCCTATGTCTACCGCTCCTACGGGCTGCACTGGTGCCTGAATCTGGTGTGCGACGCCGCCCGGCCGGGCAGCGCCGTGCTGATCCGCGCCCTGGCGCCGACCGAAGGGATCGAGGCGATGCGCACGCGGCGCGGGCTGGACGAGCCGCGCCTCCTCTGCGCCGGGCCCGGACGGCTGGCCCAGGCGCTGGGCATCACCGGGGCGATGGACGGGCTGGCGCTGGACGCGCCGCCGTTCCGCCTGCTGCCGCAGGCCGACACGGTGCCGGTCGTGGCCGGGCCGCGCATCGGCATCACCCGCGGCGCCGCGACTCCCTGGCGCTTCGGCCTGGCCGGGTCGCCCTATCTGAGCCGCCCCTTCCGCTGAGAATCCGAGAGACCGGGACAGGACCAGCCTGCCCCGGCCTGGGGACTCGGACTCAGAGATTGAAGTCGATGTGGCCGAACAGGCCGCCGAGCACGCTGCCCAGCGCGTCGCCGACGCCGTCCGCCACATGGCCGACCGCGTCGCCCACGCCGCCGACGATGTCGCCGACCGCCGACTGGGTGCCTTCCAGCACCGAACCGACGGCGGAGGTGGCGCCGCCGACCACGTCGCCCACCGCATCGCCGACGATGCCGCCGACCTCGGTCAGCACGCCGCCGACGATCTCGCCGGTCCCGCCCACCGCCGTGCCGACGGTGCTGCCGACGCCGGCGACCGCGCCGCCGACCACGTCGCCGACATCGTGCAGCAGGCCGCCGAGAAGGCCGGTCAGATCAAGGATGCCGCTCATGAACGTCTCCTGTGTGAAGGAAGGATCTGCATTGGGGTTGCCGTCGCCGTCTGGACTTGGCCAAAACAACCGGACACAGGAGAGATTCTTTTCCGAAGACAGAAAGAATCTATCCAGGAAAACCGCATCCTGCCCGGCAGCGGATCGGCCGATGTGCAGAAATCGGCTGACAGACAGCATTCCTATCACTCAAATCCGTCAAGTATACCTGCTATGTTATGCAGATTGACTGGGATTTTGGACGTGCCAGCCGAGTCTTCGGCTGACCCGGCCGGGCTTCGCGTCGCGATCCGGGCGCCACCAGGCGACAGGCCGGCACCGCGGCGGCTTGCCGCAGACGGCGGCCCATACGGCCTTATGCGAATCTTCTTTGCGGCATCGGCCGATAGAAATACGATGCACTCAACCGCCATGACTGTAATGAGGCGCAAAAAAGCTTAAAAATAATCAATAAAATTTTCAAGAAAGGGGGGATCCCCAGGTAAAGCACGATGCGGCGAGGGGCAAATGGATCAAATTTTTCAGAATTTCATCTTACATCTGCCGAGCTGCGGCCGGCAGGCGATCGGGGACCTGCTGGAGCAGACGATCAGGGGCTATGGGCTGAGACACTTCGCGTATGTCAGCTTCCCGTCGGGGGAAGACGGCGTGCCGTTGATGCTGACGACCTATCCCGTGGATTGGGCCGAGCGCTATGTCGAGAACCGCTACGACCGGATCGACCCGGTGATCGCGCGGGCGGTCGGAACCATGCTGCCGTTCTCCTGGACGCTCGAGTCCTTCAAATCTCTGCGCGAGCCGATCACGCGCCGGCTGAAGTCCTTCCTGGACGAGGCGGCGGAGGCGGGCATCCGGCGTGGCGTCACCATCCCGATCCACGACCGCCAGGGCCGGGCGTCCAGCCTGACCCTGGCCGAGTTCGGCGCCGAGCCGGACTTCCAGCACTGCGTCGACCGGCACCAGCACGCCCTGCACCTGGTGGCGCTGCATCTGCATGCCCGGCTGCGTCAGGACGAGCGGCCCGAGCCGCAGGCGCGGCCGGCGCTGACGCCGCGGGAGATCGACTGTCTGCAATGGGCGGCCAAGGGCAAGAGCGCGTCGGACATCGCCGAGATCATGCGGATCAGCCGGCGCACGGTGGTGTTCCACACGGAGAACGCGAAGCACAAATTCGGTGTCGCAACACTGTCACAAGCGATCGCCAGAGGAATGATGCATGACATCATCATCTGCGCCTGAACAAAACCTGTAAACCTATACAGCTCACGATAGCTTTCGATTCCAACCAAGCTTCGCGCGGTTAGGACTCATTGGGCTGCGTTGCCGGTCCCGTGCACGCCAATAGTGCGCCGGACCGGCACAGCGGAGCGAGGCGGCGTGCGGGATCGCGACCATTACCGAAGCCACCGGCCCGGCCGCCGGGCCTTGACGAATTCTCGATCCGAGTCCTTCGGCAGTTTGCGCCGGCATAGGGGAGCCTGGATGTGACCAGCGTTTTCGACGATCCGAACGGCCGTTTCCATGTCCTGGTCAACGACGACGGCCAGCATTCGCTGTGGCCGGCCTTCATCCCGGTCCCGGACGGCTGGACCGCGGTGCTGCGCGACGCCGCCCGCCCGTCCTGCCAGGACCATATCGACACCCATTGGACCGATCTGCGGCCGAGATCGCTGGCCGGCCGGTGACGGCCGCCGCCCCCATTATCCTGCGAGCGAGTTGAGCCATGGACAGCATCGATTTCGGCAGCGTCTCGCTGCCCCTGACGACGGCCCAGACGGGCATGTGGCTGGCGCAGAAGTTCATGCCCGAGATCGAATTCAACCTGGCCGAGGCGATCGAGATCCACGGACCGCTCGATGTCGGCCTGATGCAGGCGGCGCTGTGGCAGCTGACGCGGGAGGCCGAGGCGCTGCGCGTCCGCTTCGTCGAGGGCAGCGACGGCCCGCGGCAGGTGATCCGGCACGAATACGGCGGCGACATCCCCTTCGTCGACTTCAGCGCCGAGGCGGACCCGCGGGATGCCGCCGGCCGGTGGATGAAGGCGGATCATGACCGGCCGCTGAACCCGCTGACCGACGAGCTGTGGTACTCCGCCGTCCTCAAGATCGCGGACGATGTCTTCATCTGGTACCACCGTGTCCACCACCTGCTGATGGACGGCCTGTCCGGCGGGCTGTGCACCCGCCGGGTGGCGGAGCTGTACACCGCGCTGGTCGAGGGCCGCACGCCGACGGACGAAACCGCGTTCGGCAGACTGGCGGAGATTCTGGACGAAGAGGCCGGCTATCGCGCCTCCAACCGGTTCCAGCGCGACCGCGAATACTGGATGGAGCGCTTCGCCGACACGCCGTCGCCGATCACCCTGTCCCACCGCCGCCTGGCGGCCGGCAGCCTGCTGCGCGACCGGTCCTTCATGGCGCCCGGGCTGGTGGCGTCGCTGCGTGCCCTGGCGCAGTCCACGGGCGCCAGCCTGCCGCAGATCCTGATCGCGCTGACCACCGCCTATCTCTACCGCGTGACCGGGGCCGAGGACCTGATCGTCGGCCTGACCGTCACCGCACGCGCCAACGCCCGGATGCGGCGCACCCCGTCGATGCTGGCCAACGCCGTGCCGCTGCGGCTGCGGATGGACCCGGGCCTGAGCATGCAGGACGTGATCCGCCAGGTCGGCACCGAGGTCCGCCAATGCCTGCGGCACCAGCAGTACCGCTACGAGGACCTGCGCCGCGACCTGAACCTGCTGCCGAACAACCAGCAGCTGTTCACCATGCTGGTGAACATCGAGCCCTTCGACTACGACCTGCGCTTCGGCGGCCTGCCGATGACGCCGCAGAACCTGTCGAACGGGTCGACCAACAATCTCGGCGTGTTCATCTACGACCGCGGCGACGACAAGGGCCTGTGCATCGACTTCGACGCCAATTCGGCGCTGTACACGGCCGAGGAGCTGGCCGGCCACCGCGAGCAGCTGCTGCGCCTGGCGCAGGCGATGCTGGCCGATCCCGGCCAGGCCATCGGCGGGATCGACATCCTGGCCCCGGAGGAGCGGCGGCGGATCCTGGTCGACTGGAACCGGACCGACCGGCCGGTCGAGCCCGACACGCTGAGCGCACTGCTCGACGCCCAGGCCCGGACGTCGCCGGACGCGACCGCGCTGGTGTTCGAGCAGGATGCGCTGAGCTATGCCGAGCTGGACGCCCGCGCCAACCGTCTGGCCCGGCTGCTGGCCGCGCGCGGCGCCGGGCCGGAGCGGATCGTCGCCGTCGCGCTGCCGCGGTCGGTCGAGCTGGTCGTCGGGCTGCTGGCCATCCTCAAGACCGGCGCCGCCTATCTGCCGATCGACCCCGATTATCCGCTGGACCGGATCGCCTTCATGCTCGGCGATGCCCGGCCGGTGACGGTGGTGACCAACCGGGATTTCGCCTGGGTGGTGCCGGACGACGCCGACCGCTTGGTTGTCGACGCGGCGCAGACGGAGGCCGAGCTCGCCGCGGCCGACCCGACCGGCCTCGAGGCCGGCGGGCTGGAGCCGCTGCACCCCGCCTATGTGATCTACACCTCGGGGTCGACCGGCCGGCCGAAGGGCGTGGCCGTGCCGCACGGCGCCATCGTCAACCGGCTGCGCTGGATGCAGGGCGAATACGGCCTGGCGGCCGACGACCGGGTGCTGCAGAAGACGCCATCCAGCTTCGACGTCTCGGTCTGGGAGTTCTTCTGGCCGCTGATCCAGGGCGCCACCCTGGTGGTCGCCCGGCCCGGCGGGCACCGCGACCCGGCCTACCTGGCCCGGCTGATCCGCGACGAGCGGATCACCACCCTCCATTTCGTGCCCTCGATGCTGCGCGCCTTCCTGCAGGAGCCGGAGGCGGCGGGCTGCACCGGGCTGCGGCGCGTCTTCTGCAGCGGCGAGGCCCTGCCCGAGGACCTGCAGACCCAGTTCCACAAGACGCTGCCGGTGCCGCTGCACAACCTGTACGGGCCGACCGAGGCGGCGGTCGACGTGACCTATTGGGAGTGCCGCCGCGACGCCGAGCCCGGGCCGGTGCCGCTGGGCCGGCCGATCTGGAACACCCAGCTCTACGTGCTCGACCCCGGGCTGCAGCCGGTCCCCGCCGGGGTCACCGGCGAGCTGTACCTGGCCGGGGCCAACCTCGCCCGGGGCTACATCAACCGGCCCGGCCTGACGGCGGAGCGGTTCGTGGCCAACCCCTACGGCCCGCCCGGCAGCAGGATGTACCGGACCGGCGACATCGCGCGCTGGCGGCCGGACGGCACCCTCGACTTCCTTGGCCGGGCCGACCACCAGGTCAAGCTGCGCGGCTTCCGTATCGAGCTCGGCGAGATCGAGGCGGCGCTGATCCGCACCCCCGCCGTCACCCAGGCGGCGGTGATCGCCCGCGAGGACCGGCCGGGCGACCAGTATCTGGCCGCCTATGTGGTGCTGGAGACCGGCGCGGCCCTGGACCCGGCGGCGCTGCGGCAGGAGCTGGGGCGGCACCTGCCCGACTACATGGTGCCGGCCACCTTCACCGCGCTGGACGCCCTGCCGCTGACGCCGAGCGGCAAGCTGGACCGCAAGGCGCTGCCGGCGCCGGAGCGGCAGTCCGCCGTCGGCCATGTCGCGCCGCGGACGCCGACCGAGGCGACCCTGGCCGCGATCTGGGCCGAGACCTTCGGCCTCGAGCGGGTCGGCGTCGAGGACAATTTCTTCGAGCTCGGCGGCCATTCCATGCTGGTGGCGCAGCTGATCGGCCGGGTGAAGGCCACCTTCGCCGTCGACCTGCCGCTGGCGATGGTGTTCGAGGTCTCGACCATCGCCGGCCTGGCGGAGAAGGTCGATCAGGCCCTCGGCGACGGCCTTGCCGCCGCCTCGCACGACCTAGCCGCCGATGCCCGCCTCGACGACGGCATCCAGCCGCAGGCGGCGCTGCCGCCGGTCGAGTTCCGGCAGGTGTTCCTGACCGGCGCCACCGGCTTCGTCGGCAGCCAGATCCTCGCCACGCTGCTGCGCGATACCGACGCCCGCGTCGTCTGCCTGGTGCGGGCGATGAGCCGGGGCGCGGCCCGGACCCGGCTGCGCCGGACCCTGGCGGAGCGCCAGCTGTCCGAGCTTTGGGACGACCGCCGCATCGAGATCCTGATGGGCGACATGGGCGAGCCGGATCTCGGCCTCGACGCGGCCGGCATCGCCGTCATCCGCGACGAGTGCGACGCCATCTTCCATTGCGGCGCGATGATCGACTTCATGCAGGGCTATTCCGCCCTCCGGGCGCCCAATGTCGAGGCGGTGCGCACGCTGATCGGCTGGACCGCGAGCGGCCGGCCGAAGGCCCTGCACTACGTATCGACCCAGTCGGTGATCGACCCGGCCAGCGGCCCGGGCGTGGTGACCGAGGCGTCGGCGCTGGAGAGCTGGCAGGGGCTGGTCGGCGGCTACAGCCAGAGCAAATGGGTCGGCGACACGCTGGTGCGGCAGGCCCAGGCGCGTGGCCTGCCGGTGTCGGTCTACCGGTTGGGCACGGTCACCGGCGACCGCCTGTCGGCGATCTGCAACGACCGCGACATGATCTGGCGGGTGGTGCGGGCCTCGGCCGGCCTCGGCGCCATCCCCGACATCCACCTGCCGATGACCCCGGCGGACGACATCGCCGGCGCGATGCTGCGGCTGGCGCGCAGCGACGCGCCCTGGGGCGGCGTCTACCACCTGGTCAGCCAGGGCACCGTCCATCTGCGCGACATGGTGCCGATCCTGCAGCGGCTGGGGCTGCAGATCGAGCTGCTGCCGGTGGGAACCTGGCTGGAGCGGGCGCAGCTGGGCCGGCTCGACAGCCGCGACCACGATCTCGCCACCGTGCTCTCGATCTTCGGCGAGTACGACACCTCGGTCACCCTGCCGACCCTGTCCTTCGACGCCACCCATGCGCGGCTGGCGGAGCTCGGCGGCACCATCCCGCCGGTCGGGCTGGAGCTGATCGAGCGCTACCTGCGCAACCTGAAGATCGCGGACTCGGTCGAGGTGGCCGAAGCCTGGACGCCGGAGCCGACCCCCGTCGCCGCCGAGTGACCTGCAGCAAGGCCGGGCGGCACCAGCGCCGCCCGGCGGAAGGACCCGATCCGATATGGCCCGTTTCATCGTCGCCGCGACCGCCCTGCCCGGCCACGTCTCGCCGCTTCTCGCCATCGCCCATCATCTCGTCGGCCTCGGCCACGAGGTCGTCGTGCACACCGCCAGCCCGTTCCGCGAGAAGGCGGAGGCGACCGGGGCGCGCTTCGTCCCGTTCCGCAGCGAGATCGATCTCGACTACCGCCGGGTCGACGAGCATTTCCCGGAGTACCGCGCGGCGAAGCCGGGGCCGGAGAAGATGATGGTCGGCCTGAAGCATTTCGTCTGCGACGCGATGCTGGGCCAGAAGGCCGGGCTGGAGGAGATCCTGAGCGGCTTCCCGGCCGACGCCATCCTGGGCGACACGGTCTTCGCCGGCGCCATTCCGATGCTGCTGGGCCCGCGCCATGCCAGGCCGGCGGTGGTCACGCTGGGCATCACCGCGCTGGCGGCCACCAGCGTCGACACCGCCTTCTTCGGTTCCGGGCTGCCACCTTCCTCGACCGCGGAGGGGCGGGCCCGCAACATCGCCATGCATCGGACCATGCAGACCCTGTGCGCCGGCATGCAGCAGGGATTCGACGACGCGCTGGCGTCGATCGGCTGTCCGCCGCTGCCGGATTTCATCTTCGACAGCTTCATCATCCTGCCCGACCACTACCTGCAGCTGACCGGCGAATCCTTCGAATATCCGCGCAGCGATCTGCCGGAGACGGTGCGCTTCGTCGGCCCCCTGCTGGCGCCGCCGACCAAGGCCTTCGCCCCGCCCGGCTGGTGGAGCGAGCTGGATGGCGGCCGGCCGGTGGTGCTGGCCACCCAGGGCACGCTGGCGAACGAGGATTTCAGCCAGCTGATCGGCCCGACCCTGACCGGACTCGCCGGCGAGGACGCGCTGGTCATCGGCACCACCGGCGGCCCGCCGGTCGAGGCGATCCCGGTGCCGATCCCGGCGAATGCGCGCGCCGAGCGCTTCGTGCCCTATGATCGGCTGTTGCCCAAGGTCGACGTGTTCGTCACCAATGGCGGCTATGGCTCGGTCAGCTACGCCCTCAGCCTCGGCGTCCCGATCGTGGTGGCGGGCGACACCGAAGAGAAGCCGGAGATCGCGGCCCGTGTGGCCTGGAGCGGGGCCGGGATCAATCTCGGCACCGGCCAGCCGCGGCCGGAGCAGGTCCGCGACGCGGTCCGCGCCGTGCTGTCCGACCCGCGCTACCGGCGCCGGGCCCAGGCGCTGCAGGCCGATTTCGCCCGCCACGACGCCCGCCGCGAGATCGCCGCAATCCTGGAGGATCTGGTCCCCCGTCAAGAGCGCCGCAAATCGGCCTGAGCGGGAGATCCGGTGATGAATGGTGTTCGCCCCCGCTGGCGGTCTCGCCGGCTCGGCTTGTTGGCTCTGGCGGTGGTCGGCCTTTCGGTGGTGGCCGGCGGCTGGCGCATCCTGGCCTCCGACCGCGTCGGACAGCCGGGTTCTGCCGGCGATCCCGCCGCCCCGGCCCCCGTCACCACCGTCGCCCGGGCGGAGCTGCATGAGGTGGTGGAGACCCTGGCCGTGACCGGCACGCTGGCGGCCCGCGAGGAGGTGCTGGTCGGGGCCGAGGTCGACGGGCTGCGCATCGTCACGATCGACGCCGATGTCGGCGACCGGGTCGCCGCCGGCCAGGTGCTGGCCCGGCTGGACCACGCCCAGCTGGACACCCAGCTGGCCCAGAGCGAGGCCAGCATCGCCAAGGCCGAGGCCGCGATCCAGCAGGCCCAGGCCTCGATCGCCGAAGCCCAGGCCTCGGCCATCCAGTCCCAGGCCTCGCTGGAGCGGACGCAGACGCTGCGCACCAACGGCAACGCCTCGGCCGAGCAGCTGCTGGCGCGGCAGACCGAGGTCAAGGTCGCCGAGGCCCGCATCGCCTCCGCCCAGGAGACCGCGCGCTCGGCCGTGGCCGACAAGGCGCTGGCCCAGGCGCAGCGGGACGATGTCGCGCTGCGCATCGCCCGGGCCGAGATCAAGGCCCCGGTGGCCGGCGTGGTGTCGGAGCGGCAGGCCCGGATCGGCGCCGTGGTCGGGATGTCGAGCGCGCCGCTGTTCCGGCTGATCCGCGACGGCGAGGTCGAGTTCCTGGCCGAGGTGACCGAGACCGGCATGCCGCGCGTCGCCGTCGGCCAGCCGGCGGAGCTGCAGCTGACCGGCTTCGACCGGCCGGTGCGCGGCACGGTGCGGCTGGTCGACCCGACGGTCGACGCCACCAGCCGCCTCGGCCGTGTCGCCGTCACCCTGCCGGCCGAGCCCGGGCTGCGACCCGGCGTCTTCGCCCAGGGGTCGATCGAGACCGGCCGCCGGCCGGCGCTGACCGTGCCGCTGTCGGCGGTGTTCTTCAGCGCCGAGGGCGCCTATGTCCAGGCGGTGCGCGACGCCGTGGTCGAGCGCCGGCCGGTCGAGACCGGCTTCGTCGGCGACGGCCGCGTCGAGATCCGCCGCGGCCTGGCCGAGGGCGAGGCGGTGGTGCTGAAGGCCGGCAGCTTCCTGCGCTCCGGCGACCGCATCGCCCCGGTGTCGCCGCCGGTGGCCGCCGCGACGGCGGGGTAAATCATGGCGCTGAACATCTCGGCCTGGTCGATCCGCAAGCCGATCCCGCCCCTGGTCCTGTTCGCCGTGCTGATCGTGCTGGGGTTGGTCAGCTTCCGGTCGCTGCCGGTCACCCAGATGCCGAACATCGACGTGCCGGTGGTGACGGTCACCATCGCCCAGGCCGGCGCGGCGCCGAGCGAGCTGGAGACCCAGGTGGCGCGGCCGGTCGAGGACGCCATCGCCGGGCTGACCGGGGTCAAGCACGTCACCTCCGCCCTGTCCGACGGCGCCGCCGTCGTCATGGTCGAGTTCGTGCTGGAGACGCCGACCGACCGGGCGGTGAACGACGTGCGCGATGCCGTGGCCAAGATCCGCTCGACCCTGCCGCAGAGCATCGAGGAGCCGGTGATCCAGCGCATCGATGTCGCCGGGCTGCCGATCCTGACCTATGCCGCCTCGATCCCGGGCATGAGCGTCGACCAGCTGTCCTGGTTCGTCGACGACACGGTGGTGCGGGCGCTGCAGGGCGTGCCGGGCATTGCCCAGGTCAAGCGCATCGGCGGCGTCGACCGTGAGATCCGGGTCGATCTGCGGCCCGACCGGCTGGCGGCGCTGGGCATCACCGCGTCCGAGGTCAACGACCAGCTGCGCGCCAGCAACATCGACCTGGCCGGCGGCCGCGGCACGGTCGGCGTGCAGGAGCAGTCGATCCGCACCCTGGCCGGGGCGGCGACGGTGGAGGAGCTGGCACAGCGCCGCATCGCCCTGCCCGGCGGCCGCCAGGCGCTGCTGCAGGACCTGGCCACCGTGACCGATGGCGGTGCCGAGCCGCGGAGCTTCGCCCGGGTCGACGGCCAGCCCGTCGTCGCCTTCAGCCTGTACCGGGCCAAGGGCCTCTCCGACGTCGTGGTGGCCGACGCCGCGCAGGCCCGGCTGCAACAGCTGACGGCGGAGCATCCGGAGCTGTCGATCACCGAGATCGACAACCTGGTGCGCTACACCCGCGCCGATTACGACATGACCATGGAGACGCTGATCGAGGGCGCAATCCTGGCCGTGATCGTCGTCTTCCTGTTCCTGCGCGACTTCCGGGCGACGATCATCTCGGCCCTCGCCATCCCGCTGTCGGTGCTGCCGACCTTCGCGGTGATGGAGGCGCTGGGCTTCTCGCTGAACTCGATCAGCCTGCTGGCGATCACGCTGGCGACCGGCATCCTGGTCGACGACGCCATCGTCGAGATCGAGAACATCGTCCGCCACATGCGCATGGGCAAGTCGCCCTACCGCGCCGCGATCCAGGCGGCGGACGAGATCGGCCTGGCCGTGGTCGCCACCACCATGACCATCGTCGCGGTGTTCCTGCCGGTCAGCTTCATGGGCGGCATCGCCGGCCAGTACTTCAAGCAGTTCGGCATCACCGTGGCCGTCGCCGTCACCTTCTCGCTGCTGGTGGCACGGCTGGTGACGCCGCTGATGGCCGCGTATCTGATGCGCGACCACGCGCATGAGGAGGAGCGCGACGGCCGGCTGATGCGCATCTATCTGCGGCTGCTGGACTGGTCGATCCGGCACCGCGGCCGCACCATCGCCGCCGGGCTCGGCATCTTCGTCGCCTCCGCCGCCCTGGCCAGCCTGTTCCCGACCGGCCTCCTGCCGAACAACGACATCTCCCGCTCCTCGCTCTCGGTCGAGCTGCCGCCCGGATCGACGCTGGAGGACACCCAGGCCGTGGCCGACCGGCTGTCGGCCCTGTTCCGCGCCCAGCCGGAGGTGAAGAGCGTCTATGCCGTGGTCGGCGGCGACGGCGCGAACCCGCTCGACGTCGCCGGCGGCGAGGTGCGCAAGGCGACCATCGTCGCGACCCTGGTGCCGCGGGCCGAGCGCGGCATGGACCAGAAGGCGTGGGAGAGCGCGATGCGGGCGAAGCTCGCCGCCGAGCCCGACCTGCGCTTCAGCTTCAGCGCCGGCGGGGCGCGCGAATACACCCTTTTGCTCTCCGGCAATGACTCGGCGGAGCTGGTGCGGGCGTCGCTGGCGATCGAGCGCGAGATCCGCGACCGCGTGCCGGTGCTGGCCAATGTCGTCTCCACCGCCGCGATCGACCGGCCGGAGATCCGCATCGTGCCGCGCCTGGCCGAGGCCGCGGCGCTGGGCGTCTCGGTGGCGCAGATCGCGGAGACGGTCCGGATCGCGACTTTGGGCGACATCTCCGCCAACCTCGCCAAGTTCTCCTCGGGCGACCGCCAGGTGCCGATCCGGGTGCAGATCGCCGAGAATGCCCGCGGCAAGCTGGCCACCTTCGAGACGCTGCGGGTGCCGACCGCGACCGGCGGCAAGGTGCCGCTGACCTCGGTCGCCCATATCGGCTTCGGCGAGGGCGCCACCACCATCGACCGCTACGACCGCCAGCGCCGCGTCTCGATCGAGGGCGACCTGGTGGGCAAGACGCCGCTGGGCGAGGCGATGACCGCGGTGCTGGCGCTGCCCTCCGTGCGCAACCTGCCGCCCGGCGTCAGCATCCGGCCGTTCGGCGACGCCGAGATCATGCAGGAGGTGTTCTCCGGCTTCACCCTGGCGATGGGCGCCGGGGTGCTGATGGTGTTCGCGGTGCTGGTGCTGCTGTTCGCCGACATCGCCCAGCCGGTCACCATCCTGGTGTCGCTGCCGCTGTCGATCGGCGGCGCCTTCCTGGCGCTGCTGGTGACCGGCTATCCGATCAGCCTGCCGGTGGTAATCGGCATCCTGATGCTGCTGGGCATCGTCACCAAGAACGCGATCCTGCTGGTCGATTTCGCCATCGAGGCGATCGCCGCCGGCGCCGGCCGCACCGAGGCGCTGATGGAGGCCGGCCGCAAGCGGGCCCGGCCGGTGGTGATGACCACCGTGGCGATGATCGCCGGCATGGTGCCCTCGGCCATCGGCTGGGGCGAAGGCGGCGCCTTCCGGTCGCCCATGGCCTCGGTGGTGATCGGCGGGCTGATCACCTCGACCGTGCTGAGCCTGGTGTTCGTGCCGGCGGTGTTCACCGTGCTGGACGACCTGAACCGGCTGTCCGGCCGCGTCTTCGGCCGCTTCGTCGGCGCCCGCGACGAGCCGGAGCCGGCGGAATAGGCCAGATCATCGGAGCCGCCGGACATCTCGCGGCGGTTCACATGCGAATACGGTGAGACCAAATGACAATTCTTGGGGCGGTGGTTGTGCTATTCCACCCGACGGCGGAGCAAGTCGCACGGGCTGTCGAGTTGCGCAGACACTGCGACGACCTTGTCGTCGTGGACAATACACCGCAACCGGACAATCGACTGGGGATATTGTTCGAAGAACACAATATCACCTTGATAAGTGAAAAAAACAAAAACGGCATTGCCGGTGCTCACAATCGTGGATTGACGATTCAGTTCGAACGGGGCGCGGACGCAGTTTCTCTCATCGATCAGGACTCGGTAATGCCGGCGGACTACTTTCCAGTCATGCGCGAAATTTGTACAGCGCTGGCCTCACAGCCTTTCATGGCAGGACCCCGGATTTTCGAAGAAGTCGCTCAAGAATATCTCCCAGTTCTGGAAAGCAATGGCATCTCTCTACGGCAGGTTGAAATAGATGAGAATGCCGTTACGCAGCGCTGCGCATTCCTGATCGCCTCTGGCTGCATGATTTCACGCGAGGCCTTTGCGAAACTCGGCCCGCTCGACGAAAAACTCTTTATTGATCACGTCGATATCGAATATTGTTTCAGAGCACGCACCTGCGACGTCCCGCTATACACGACCCCGGCACTGACGCTGTCGCATCGGCTCGCGGATCTGCGTCGCCATAAGCTGGGCCCGTTCGAGATGATGACGGTCAATCATCCCTGGTACCGGCGCTATTACAACGCCCGCAACGCCGTTCAGCTTCTATTTCGATATGGCAGGCGATATCCAGTCGTGTTCATGCTGAATTTGTTGACCTTGAGGGAGATTTTTTGCGTTGCGTTGCTCGAGGATGCCAAGCTCGCCAAGCTCACCGGCATATTGATGGGAATTGTGGACGGGCTGTCCGGGCGCCTCGGGCCCCTTGAGCATACACGTCCACGATTGGTCGCGCGCTTTGCGCACGGGGCCGGGTCAACGACGGCTCGAGCCGAGGCCGGGCCGTAGCAGGGCGCGGCTGGCCGTTCCGAGAGCAGGACGTGGGCGGCACCGTCGTGGTGTCGCGGTGCGGAAAATCCAGGGCCGGTTCATGTTTGGAGAGATGCAGATGTCCAGCCCGCCTCCGCGTCGACCGGGCCGCGCCGCAGTCGCCTTCGTGTTCGTCACCATCCTGCTCGACACCCTGGCGCTCGGCCTGATGGTGCCGGTCCTGCCCAAGCTGATCGTCGAGTTCGAAGGCGGCGACATGGCGCGGGCGGCGTCGATCACCGGGCTGTTCGGCCTGGCCTGGGCGGTGATGCAATTCCTGGCCGCGCCGGTGCTGGGCGCGCTGTCCGACCGGTTCGGGCGGCGGCCGGTGATCCTCCTGTCCAATCTCGGCCTCGGCCTCGACTACGTGCTGATGGCGCTGGCCCCGAACCTGGCCTGGCTGCTGGTCGGGCGGCTGGTCTCCGGCATCACCTCCGCCAGCGCCTCGACCGCCCTCGCCTACGTCGCCGACGTGACGCCGCCGGAGCAGCGCGCCGCCAAGTTCGGGCTGCTCGGCGCCGCCTTCGGCTTCGGCTTCATCGCCGGACCGGCGCTGGGCGGGCTCCTGGCCGGCATCGATCCCAGGCTGCCGTTCTGGGCCGCGGCGGCGCTCAGCCTCGCCAACGCCGCCTACGGCCTGCTGATCCTGCCGGAATCGCTGCCGCCGGAGCGGCGCGCCCGCTTCACCTGGACCGGTGCCAGCCCCTTCGGCGCCATGACGCTGCTGCGCGCGAGCCCGGCGCTGCTCGGCCTTGCCGTCGTGGCCTCGCTGATGTTCCTGTCACAGGAATCCATACCGAGCCTCTACGTGCTCTACGCCATCCAGCGCTATGGCTGGGACGAGGCGACGATCGGGCTGTCGCTGGCGGCGGCCGGCGCCGGGTCGATGGTGGTGTCGGCGGCCCTGATCGGCCCGGCCGTGGCCCGGCTGGGCGAGCGCCGGGCGATGGCCGCGGGGCTGGTCTTCGGCGTCGCCGGCTTCGCCCTGTCCGCCCTGGCCCGGACCGGCTGGCTGTTCCTGGCGGCGATCCCGCTGTTCTCGCTGGCCGCCCTGACCGGGCCGGCGCTGCAGGCGCTGATGTCGCGCCGGGTCGGGGCGGACGAGCAGGGACGGCTGCAGGGGGCGCTGGCGGGGCTGCGCGGCATCACCGGCATGATCGGCCCGGTGCTGTTCACCCAGAGCTTCGCGCTCGGCATCGCACCCGCGGCGGGCCTGGATTCGCCCGGCCTGCCCTACGGGCTGGCGGCAGCGCTTCTGGCGTCGGCCCTGGTGCTGGCCTGGCGGATCACCCGGGAAGGCGTCCGGTCGGACGCCGAGCCGGCCCTGCCGCCGGCGGAATGGCGGCCCCCGTCGTAGGCCGGGTTCGCGGAGGCGAACCCGACACCGGCTCTACGATTCACAGCCGCAGGACCAGGTCCCTCGGGTCCCGGAGCGGAGGATGCGGCGGCAGCCCCACATCGCGACGCTCGTGGTCGGTCAGCCGCTCGACCGACAGGGCACGGCTCCGGCGGCGGCGCAGCGTCTCGACCAGGAGGACGAGGCGCAGCCCCAGGCCGAGGCGGACCGGGCGCGCCGGCTCGATCTCGACCAATGGTACAAGCCGGAGATACGGCACCCTGCCGGAAGCGGGCGGGTTCATGACCCAGATCCTTTCGTGAGCGGTGGGGAGGCAACAAAAAACCCGCCGGGAGATCCGCGGCGGGCTGGTGAACGCGAGGGGTGCCTGGACGATCCGGGCCTAGACCCCTGGAGACACCCTTTCCTCAACGCGCAGCACCGCCGCCACCGGCCACGGCCGACGTCGCATGTGCAGCGATTCGTTGAAGAGAGCGTTCATCGTGAAAGGATCGGGGACGGCGGCGTCCCCGTCAATGGGCTTCGCGTCTCCCCTTGGTCAGTCCCCCCGCTTCGGCCGGTGCAGCTCGAATACCAGGGCCTCGGTGATCTGCGTTGCGCTGAAATTGTCGTCGGACATCACCACCAGGGTCGGGTTGCCGTTGCGCAGCCGCGGGCCCCAGCCCATCGCCTCGAAATTGTCGAGGCGGACGCCGCTCAGTGTGTCGAAATCGAGCAGCAGCGTCTTGCGCATCGGGCGCCAGCGGCTTCCGGCCAGGGAGTCGATCCGGGACACATCGGTCGCGCCGGCCCGGTCGGCGACGTAGAGCCGGAGCTTGTTGCCGGTCCCGGCGATGAAGGTGCGCTCCAGGACCAGGAGCTCGCGGCCGAAGCCGGACAGGATCTCGGACACCCCGAAGCTGCCGCTGCCGCCCGCCGGCAGCGGGTCGGTCACATAGACATATTCCGGCCCGGCCTTGCCCGTCAGCGTGTCGAAGGCCGTGATCCGGACCGGGCCGGGCGAGGGCGTCGGCGGGATGTCGGCATCCTGGATCAGGGGCGCTTCCATCGAGGCGAACAGCGTCCGGCCGTCGCGCGAGAGCGCCAGCCCCTCGAACACCAGGTTGTTGCGCGGGCCGCTCTTGCCGTCGCTCGACACCTTGAAGCGCCGCGGCAGGTCCATGCTGCGGCGGAGAGTGCCGCCCGGCGAGGCGATGTTGATCGACGGGTCGATGCCGGCGGAGACGTCGCCCTCGCTGCTCCAGTACAGGATGCCGCGCAGCGGGTCGCGCCGGATCGATTCGGGGTCGACCGCGCCCGGGGCGAAGGTCTGCCCGGCCTTGTCGCGCAGCGGCGTCATGCCGGTGACCCGGATGCCGCGCACGGACTGCGCGTCATAGTCGATCGCGAGGGTGTAGAAGCGGGCCGGGCCGGTGGCCGAGCGGTCGTCGCTCAAGGCCGTCCAGCGGGCGTTGACCGGATCCCAGTCCAGGCCGGACAGGCCGCCGACGACGGTGCCCTGGAACTCCAGCCCATGCGGCAGCGTCGCCTGGCCGATCAGCCGCAGCTGGCCGATCCCACCGCCATGGCCCGGCCAGCCGTGCTGCCCGGAGTCGGATGCCAGCGTCTGCGCCTGGCCGGGCTGTGCGCCGAGCAAGGCGACGGCCAGAAGTGCCGCCGCGACGGAACGAATCGTCATCCCCCACCTCCATCGGATCCGGTCTTCGATGGGGCGGGATCAAGCACAGCCGGGATTTGCTCATAAAGTTAATTTATTGTGACGGCTTGTAGTTTTATTTACCGGATTCGATGGCGTGATTTTTACGGGTTTTCCTGTACGCCTCAGCCGAGAATGCCGGCATGACCGTCTACTTCACCAGCGACACCCATTTCGGCGATCCGCGCGTGCTGCGGATCGACCGGCGGCCCTTTCCGAGCGTCGCCGAGCACGACGAGGCGCTGGTCGCACTGTGGAACGAGACCGTGCGGCCGGAGGACGAGGTCTGGCACCTGGGCGACTTTGCGCTGGGCCCGCCGCCGGAGGCGGTGGCGGCGCTGCTGGGCCGGCTGAACGGCCGCAAGCACCTGATCAGCGGCAACAACGACGGGCCGGGGACGCTGGCGGCGCCGGGCTGGGAATCGGTGCAGGCCTATGCCGAGCTGCGGATCGAGGGGCGGCACCTGATCCTGTGCCACTACCCGTTCCGCACCTGGAACCAGATCGGCCGCGGGTCGGTGAACCTGCACGGCCATTCGCACGGCCGGCTGACGCCGGCGACTCGGCAATACGATGTCGGGGTGGATGTGCAGGAGCTGAGGCCGGCGACGCTGGACCGGATCATCGCGCGGAAACGCCGGCGGAAACCGTTCGCGGAGAAGAAGGAACCGGGAGGGGTGTGATCAGACCTCGGGGTCCGGCAGCGGCCGCCGGCACCGGTGCGGGGTGCGATTCGCCTTGCGCAGCGCGGCATGCAGCTCGCGCTCATGCCCGTCGTCGTCGCCCATGGCGGCTGCCAGCAGCCGCACCCAGTTCAGCACCCGTCGCATCGGCCGGCTCCCCTCAAGGAAGTCTCGATCTCATGTGACCGCGTTACGGGAATTATGTCAAATACAAGTCGACGACAATTTTGTTACGAAATATTGCGGGGGCCGATCCGGCGCAGCGCTTCGGCGGTGGCGGCGTCGGCCGGGAAGAAGGATTCCACTGCCAGCTCCGACAGGGTGACGTCGACCGGCGTGCCGAACACGGTGGTGGTCGACAGGAAGGACAGGATCCCGGAGTCGGTCGCCAGGCGGAACGGCACCACGACATCGGGATGCGTCTCCTCCGGCGGGGCCAGCGCCGCGACCCGGGAGGGTGGGGCCGGATAGGCCCGCAGCTCCGCCAGCAGCTCGACCAGCACCGGGTCGCCGGCCGATTCGATCTGGCGCTGCAGCCGCTCCAGCAGATGGCCGCGCCATTCCTCGTAATTGACGATCCGCGGCGCCAGACCGTCCGGATGCAGGCCGAGCCGCAGCACGTTGACCGGCGGCTGCAGCAGCGCCGCCGCCACGCCATCCAGCAGCACCGGCACCGCGGCGTTGGCGGCGACCAGCTGCCAGTGCCGGTCGACCGCCAGCGCCGGGTTCGGCGCATGCGCCTCGATCACCCGCTCCACCGCCCGCCGGGCCAGGGCCAGAGCCGGGTCGTCCAGCGGCCGCACCGGGTAGGCCGGGGCGAAGCCGGCGGCGACCAGGAGGGTGTTGCGCTCGCGCAGCGGCACCTCCAGCCGCTCGGCCAGGTGCAGCACCATGTCCCGGCTCGGCCGCGACCGCCCGGTCTCGATGAAGGAGAGGTGGCGGGTGGAGATGTCGGCCTCGCAGGCGAGGTCGAGCTGGCTGAGGCGGCGGCGGCGGCGCCAGTCGCGCAGATGGTCGCCGAAGCTGGGAGCGGTGTGGGCCATGCGCCGACGATAGCCGGCGGGCGGCGGCGCATCCATGACCCGGCAGGTAATCGCTTTCGTCCCCAGGGCCGGACAGGATCGGGCCATCGCAACCACCGATGGAGACCCGAGATGACCGCTGCTACCGAATTGGTCGACCGCTACATCGCGATCTGGAACGAGACCGATGCCGGCCGCCGGCGCGCCCTGGTCGATGCGACCTGGACCGAGGACGCGATCTATGTCGACCCGATGATGCGGGGCGACGGCCGCAACGCGATCGACGCCATGATCGCGGCGGTGCAGGAGCGCTTCCCCGGCCACCGCTTTCGCCGGGTCGGCCCGGTCGACGAGCACAACGGCCGCATCCGCTTCCGCTGGGAGCTGGGGCCGGACGGTCAGCCGCCGCTGGTCGCCGGCACCGATTTCGGCGAGATCGCCGGCGGCCTCTTGTCCGGTATCACCGGCTTCATCGACCAGGCGCCGGCGATGGCGGCGTGACAGGACGGGGGCGGACCGGAAGGCCCGCCCCTTCCCTTCACTCGGCCGGCAGGCGCAGCGCCAAGCCGGTCACGATCAGCGCCGCCAGGGCGCAGAACCCCGCGAGCGGCCAAGCGGTTCCGGCCGGCAGCGCCAGCACCATGAGTGTGCCCACGGCGCCAACGATCAGCCCCTCCAGGCAGGCATAGAGCGCGGTGGCGGTGCCGGCGACATGACCGAAGCCCTGCAGCGCCCCGTTGGCGGTGACGGCGCAGGTGACCGCGATCCCGGCCGAGATCACCCAGACCGGGACCAGGAAGGCCCAGAGCGACGGCCCCACCGCAGCCTGTCCCAGCGCCAGCAGCCCGGCCCCGGCCAGGAGCAGCGCCATGCCGCGGATCAGGCAGCCGCGCCGGCCCCAGCGAGCGGTGAAGCGGCCGGCGAAGCGGGCGGTCGCGATCATCACCAGGGCGGCGGTGCCGAAGGCCAGGCTGAAGCCGATCGGGGTCAGGCCGAGCCCGCCGATCAGCACCGCGGGCGCGGTCGAGAAATAGACGAAGAACGCGCCCATCGCCGCGCTGAAGCCGAGGGTGTAGGTCCAGAACGGGCCGCTGGCCAGGATCGCGCCGACATGGCGCAGCCGTACCCCGTCGCCGCCCTCGGGCCGCGTCTCCGGCCAGCGCCACAGCGCGTGCAGCCCGGCCAGAGCGCCAAGCCCGGCCAGCAGCCAGAAGATGCCGCGCCAGCCGAAGCCGTGGTCGACCCCGGCGCCGAGCAACGGCCCGAAGGCCGGCACGAAGGCCAGCATCGAGCCGAGCAGACTGTAGATCACCGCGCCCTCGCGCCGCGCGGCGTAGACGTCGCGCACCGTGGCGAAGGTGGCGACCAGCATGGCCGCGGCGCCGGCCGCCTGCACCAGGCGCAGCGCCAGGAACAGCCCGGCCGAGGAGGCCAGCGCCAGCCCGGCCGAAGCCAGGGTGAACAGGAGCGCGCCGCCGAGCAGCACCGGCCGCCGGCCGATGCGGTCGGACAGCGGCCCGAACAGCAGCTGGCCGCAGCCGAGCAGCAGCAGATAGAGGCTGAGCGTGAGCTGGACCAGCGCCGGCGTCGCCGCCAGGACCGCCGGCATCAGCGGCACCACCGGCAGGTAGATATCCATGCCGAGCGAGGCCAGCAGGTCGAAGGGGGACATCAGCAGCAGGGTCGCTGCCAGAGACGTGGGCCATGGCCTGGGTGCAGGCATGGGAAGACCTCCGCGGAAAGGGGATTTCGGCGGCGGTCCGCATCAGCATCGGCAGGAAAGGGCCGTGATCGGGAGCGCCGCAACAACCGGACGAGTTGCTGCGGCTCAGCGGGTTGCGGTGGAGTCGGTCCTCATCGCGGGGCTCCGGGCTACGGCGGGAACGGCTGTAGCATGCGCCTCACCGCGGTGAAAGCGTGATCCGCGGCGCGATCCGGGCTAGGCTGCGCCTCCCCTTCCCTGAGCTGTGGGCGGCACGATGGTCTCCTTCCTCAAATCCCTGTTCGGCGGCGGCAAGCGCGAGGAGGCCGCGCCCGGCGAGGCCCCGGCCGGGCCTGCGGTCGAGTACAAGGGCTTCCGCATCCGCCCCGCCCCCTTCCAGGCCGGCGGCCAGTACCAGACCGCGGGCGTGATCGAGAAGGACTTCCCGGAGGGCACCAAGACCCACCGCTTCATCCGCGCCGACAAGCACGCCAGCAAGGACGACGCCACCGCCTTCTCGGTGACCAAGGCGCAGCAGATCATCGACGAGCAGGGCGACCGGGTGTTCGCGGACTGAGGCCGCCCGGCTCCGTTACCTGCGAAGTCATTGGTTTCGGTCCTGTCCGGCGCGATCCTCGGCGTGCCCGCCACACCCCGAGGACGAACCGAGATGCTGGTGTCCACCACCGCGCGCCCCGGCGACAGCACCGTCGCCTTCATCGTCACGCTGCATGTCAAGCCGGGCCGCGAGGCCGAGTTCCTGGGGCTGCTGACACCGGTCCTGGACGCGATGCGGCACGAGCCGAGCTTCATCAACGCCGTGCTGCACCGGTCGCCGGACGACCCGACGCTGTTCATGCTGTACGAGACCTGGGCCGATCGCGACGAGCTGGTGCAGGTGCAGATCCCTCGTGCCTACCGCCAAGCCTATATCGCGGCGCTGCCGGACGTGCTGCGGCAGGAGCGCGGCGTCACCGTCTGGCAGCCGATGCGCGGGGACTTCGCGACCACCGCGCCGGGCGTGTGATCAGACGGCTTGGCCTGCAGACCACCCGGACGACCACGCCCATTGGAAGTTGTAGCCGCCGAGCCAGCCGGTGACGTCCACCACCTCGCCGATGAAGTACAGGCCCGGCACCGCCTTCGCCTCCATGGTCCGGGAGTCGAGGCCGGCCGTATCGACCCCGCCCAGCGTCACCTCGGCGGTGCGATAGCCCTCGGACCCGGCCGGGCGCACCCGCCAGCCATTCACCGCATCCGCCACCCGGCGCAGCACCTTGTCGGAGAGGTCGGCGAGGTTGCCGGCCGCGCCCTCGGCCTCCGCGATGGTCTGCGCCAGCCGCTTCGGCAGCGCCTCGGCCAGCACGGTGTGCAGGGCCCGGCGGCCGTTCTCGGCGCGGGCGCCGCGCAACCGGTCGAACATTTCGGTGCCGGGCAGCATCGACACCTCGATCTCCTGCCCCTCGCGCCAGTAGGAGGAGATCTGCAGGATCGACGGGCCGCTGAGGCCGCGATGGGTGAACAGCATTGCCTCGCGGAACCGGGTGCGGCCGCAGCCGATCTCGGCGTCGACGGCGATGCCGGCCAGCGGCCTCAGCCGCTCCAGCAGCGCCGGCTCGAAGGTCAGCGGCACCAGGGCGGGCCGGGTCTCGGTGACCTTCAGGCCGAAGCGGGCGGCGAGGTCGTAGCCGAAGCCGGTGGCGCCCATCTTCGGGATCGACCGGCCGCCGGTGGCGACCACCAGGGACCGGCAGCGCAGCGGTCCCGATGCCAAGTCCAGGACGAAGCCGTCGGCGTCGCGCCCGACCGATTCGACCTTGCTCGACAGGCGCAGCGTGGCGCCGGCGCTGCGCATCTCGGCCAGCAGCATGTCGATGATCTGGCGGGAGGAGCCGTCGCAGAACAGCTGGCCCAGCGTCTTCTCGTGCCAGGCGATGCCGTGGCGGTCGACCAGGGCGATGAAATCGCGCTGGGTGTAGCGGCGCAGCGCCGAGATGCAGAAATGCGGGTTGGCGGAGACGAAGTTGGCCGGCGCCGCGTGCAGGTTGGTGAAGTTGCAGCGGCCGCCGCCGGAGATGCGGATCTTCTCGCCCGGCGCCGGGGCGTGGTCGAGCACCAGCACCGACCGGCCACGCCGGCCGGCCTCGGCCGCGCACATCATCCCGGCCGCCCCGGCGCCGATCACCACCACGTCGAAGGACTGCACCCCGCCCCCGTTCCGGCCTGCCGCCGGCCCCCGATCAGGCCACCAGCGGCGCCACCTTGGCCTTCAGCGCCGCCTGCAGGTCCTGCGGCTTGAGGCGGATCTGCAGCCCGCGCTGGCCGCCGTTGACGAAGACCTCGGCCTCGGCCATCGCCGATTCCTCGATCGCGGCCGGCACCGCCCGTTTCTGGCCGAGCGGGCTGATGCCGCCGACATGGTAGCCGGTGACACGCTCGGCGTCGGCCGGCCGCATCATCTGCGCCGATCTGGCACCGAAGGCGGCGGCCAGCTTCTTCATGCCGACCTCGCGGTCGGACGGCACGACGACGCAGACCGGCTTGCCGTCGGCCTCCGCCATCAGCGTCTTCAGCACGATGCGGGGCGGCACGCCCATGGCCTCGGCCGCCTGCAGCCCGATTCGGTCGGCACCAGGATCGTAGTCATAGGTCGCGACGGCGAAGCTCACGCCCGCCTGTTGCAGCGCCTGGGTGGCGCGGGTGGTCTTCGACACGACGCCCGCGCCTGCCGGATCAGCGCTTGACGCGCGCCTTGCGGGCGGCGTAGCGGGCGTCGCGCTCGGCCTTCTGCTCGGCCAGCTGCGCCACCATCCGCTCGGCCTCCTCGCGCCGGGCCCGCGCCTCGGCCTCGGCGGCCTCGGCCTTCAGCCGCGCTTCTTCCTGCGCCCGCGCTTCCGCCTCGGCCTTCAGCCGCGCCGCCTCGGCCTCCTTGGCCGCCCGGCGCTCGGCCTCGCGCTGCTCACGCGCAGCCGCCCGGGCCTCGCGCTCCGCCCGCTGCCGGGCCAGCTCCGGATTGTCCGGCGACACCTTGGCGCGGAACCGCTCCAGCGCGGCCTTCTTGGCATTCTGAGCGCTGCTCAGCCGGTCCCCGAACCCCTTTTCCTTGTACCCGCTCATCGTTCCGTCGACTCGTTGCATGTATCCCCGATTCACCGGCGGGGGATGAATGCCTCCCGCGCGGACGCACTAGATATGCTTCCTCGGCAGCGGTGCCAACAGCCGTTCCGGCATGCCGGTCACGCGGCGGGGTTGGCTCTGCCGCTTCGTCAGGGATAGATCCGCTCGCCGCGCGCCAGCATGGCGACGAAATCGGCGACCCGGCGGGCGCGGGTCTCGGCTCTCTTCGCGGTCTGCACACGGTACAGCACGGCGTAGCGGTTGCGCGAGTCGAGCGTGGCAAAAAACGCGGCCGCCACGGGATTTTGACCGAGCGCCGCCTGCAGGTCATCCGGCACGCCGCGATGGCGGCTGAGGCCGTAGGCCGCCTCCCACCGCCCGTCGCGCCGTGCCGCCTCGACTGCGGCGAGACCGGCCGGCGCCATTTGCCCGGCGGCGATCAGCGCTTCGGCCTTCTCGCGGTTGCGCTGCGACCAGGCGCTGCGCGGCCCGCGCGGGGTGAATTTCTGCAGCCAGACGCCCTCGTCACCGCCCTGCTTCCGGCCGTCGATCCAGCCATGGCAGAGGGCGACATCCAGCGCCTGCTCGTAGGTCACCGAGGGCGTGCCGGAGCCGACCCTGGCGATGGCCAGCCAGACGCCGCGCGAGGCGCCGTGATTCGCCGCCAGCCAAGTTTCCCAGGATGCGGCGTCGGCGAAGCGCAGGAGCGGCAGGCCCTGGTGCTCGCCCGGATGGTCGGGACCGGTCATCGCGCGAGGATAGGCGGCATCGCCCGGGCCGGGCTATGCTCTCGCCGCGTCGACGGGGGAACGCCATGACCATCGAGATCCGGCCGGCGACCGCGGCGGATGCCGCGGCGATCGCCGATCTGCATCAGCGCAGCTGGCGCAGCGCCTATCGCGGGCTGCTGCCCGACAGCTATCTGGACGGGCAGGCCGGCGACGAGCTGGCGGCGCGCTGGAGAACCGCCTTCACCGAGGACGAGCCGCGCCGGGTGATCCTGGTCGCCATGGCGGCGGACGGGATCGCCGGCTTCGTCGCGGCCTGGCCCAAGGGTGCAGACAGGGCGCTGATCGACAACCTGCATGTCGCGCCCGGCCAGCGCGGCGGCGGGCTCGGCCGGCGCCTGATGAGCCGGGCCGCGGCCGAGCTGCGGCGCCAGGGCTTCCGGGCCGCCTTCCTGGAGGTGATCGAGGGCAACCACGGTGCCCGCGGCTTCTACCGGCGGCTCGGCGGCGTCGAGGGCGAGCTGTTCGTCGAGCCGATCGGCGGCCATCCGACCCGGGTGATCCCGGTCGCCTGGGACGACCTGGCCGTGCTGGAGGCTGCCGGCGGGGCGTAGGCCGGCCTCAGCGGCGCTGGAACAGCTTCTCGATATCGGCCAGCTTCAGCTCGACATAGGTCGGGCGGCCGTGGTTGCACTGGCCGGCATTGGGCGTGACCTCCATGCTGCGCAGCAGCGCGTCCATCTCGGCCGCGTTCAGGCGGCGGCCGGCACGGACGCTGCCATGGCAGGCCATGGTGGCGCAGACATGGGCCAGGCGTTCGGTCAAAGGCCTGGCGTCGTCCCACTCCGCCAGCGCGTCGGCGAGGTCCTGCACCAGGCCGGGCACGTCGGCCTGGCCGAGCAGCGCCGGCACGCCGCGCACCACCACCGCGCCGGGGCCGAAGGGCTCGAGCTCCAGCCCCAGCCCGGCCAGCTCGGCCTGGCGGGCGGCGAGGCGGTCGACCGAAGCCTCGGTCAGCTCCACCACCTCGGGCAGCAGCAGGCCCTGGCTCTTGACCGTGCCGGACAGGAGTTCGGCCTTCATCCGCTCATAGACGATGCGCTCATGCGCCGCGTGCTGGTCGACGATGACCAGCCCGTCGCCGGTCTGGGCGACGATGTAGGTGGCGTGGACCTGCGCCCGGGCGGCGCCCAGAGGATGGTCCGGCGCCGGCTCCTGCACCGCCGCCTCGGCGCCCCATCCCTCGACCCGGGCCGAAGGCCGGGCCAGGTCCGACGCGATCGGCGCCTGCCAGGCGGCGGCCGATTCGGCCAGGCCGGACGGCGGGCGCACCGGGCCGCGGGTCTGGAACCAGGAGGTCTGGCCGCTGAACCGGGACAGCGGGGCCTGCATCGGTACCGGGCCGTCCGCCCCTCCCTGGGTCACGAAGGCGGCCAGGGTGTCGGCGCCGACGCTGGTCGAGGCGCGGTGGCCGGCGGCGGCGATGGCGTGGCGCAGGGCGCTGACGATCAGCCCGCGCACCAGCGCCGGGTCGCGGAACCGCACCTCGGCCTTGGTCGGGTGGACGTTGACGTCGACCTCCTCCGGCGGCAGCTCGAGATAGAGCGCCAGGATCGGGTGGCGGTCGCGCGGCAGCACGTCGGCATAGGCGCCGCGGATGGCGCCGAGCAGCAGCCGGTCGCGCACCGGCCTGCCGTTGACGAACAGATACTGCGCCTGGGCGGTGGCGCGGTTCAGCGTCGGCAGCGCGGCATGGCCGGTCAGGCGCACCGCCTCGCGCACCGCCTCGATCGGCAAAGCGTTCTCGGCGAAGTCGCCGCCCAGCACGGCGCCGACGCGGGCGAGGCGGGCGTCGAACAGCTCGCCCTGCGCGGCCTCCAGCCGCAGCAGGGTGCGGGCGGCGTCGGACACGGTGAAGCTGAGGGTCGGATGCGCCATGGCCAGGCGCTCGACCATGTCGACCGCGGCCTGGGTCTCGGCCCGCTCGCCCTTCAGGAACTTCAGCCGCGCCGGGGTGGCGTAGAACAGGTCGCGCACCTCGGCCCTTGTGCCGTGGTTCAGCGCCGCCGGCACCGGCGCCGCCACCGCCCCGCCCTCGACCGACAGGCTCCAGCCCTCGGCCGCCCGGCGGGGGCGGCTGGCGATGGAGAGGCGCGACACGGCGCCGATCGAGGGCAGCGCCTCCCCGCGGAACCCCAAGGTCGAGATCCGCACCAAATCGTCGTCCGGCAGCTTGGAGGTGGCGTGGCGCTCGATCGCCAGCAGCAGCTCCTCCGGGTCCATGCCGGCGCCGTCATCGACCACGGCGATCAGGCTGCGGCCGCCGTCGCGCAGCGCCACGTCGATGCGGCGGGCGCCGGCGTCGATCGCGTTCTCCACCAGCTCCTTCACCGCCGCGGCCGGGCGCTCGATCACCTCGCCGGCGGCAATCTGGTTGACCAGCGTCGGCGGCAGGCGGCGGATGGTGCGGAGGGACTCGATGGTCATAGACCGATTCTAGGGCCGGATCGCGCCGGAGGGAATCGATCAGGACGGATCGTCGATCAAGGTGCCGGAATAGACCACGGGCCCGGTCGGGGCGCCGGTGGGCGAGCCGCCGGCCGGCTCGACGCTGACCGCCAGCGTGCCGCCGGCGAGGGCGGAGCCGCGCAGCGTCTCGGGAATGGCCAGGCGCTTCCGGTCATCGGCATCGATCAGGCCGAGCGAGCGCGGCGCCGCGCCGGCGGCGACGAACCAGAGCTCAAGGCTGCGATCCGCCGGCACCTCGGCCCGCACCGGCCGGACCTGGACCACGCCGGCGCGGGTGTCGACCCGGACGATCAGCGCCGGCAGGTCGCCGCCGCGATTGACCACCGCGACATAGCTGTCCGGCCGGGCGGGAAGATCGGCGCGGGGCAGCAGCAGGAAGGCGGCGAGACCGGCGGCCAGGGCGCCAGCCGCCAGGGCCGCGCTGCGCCACCGGGTGCGCGACCGCAGGAGGCGCGCTTCGGCGGAGAGCCGCAGGACCGTCGAAGCTGCGGCCATGGGCGCGGCGTCTTGCCCGATCGCCCGCTCCAGAGCCGCCCAGACCTGGGGGCCGGGCTGGACCGGCGGCACCTGTGCCGCCAGCCCGGCCAGGCGCCGCTCCCAAGCCGCGACCCCGGCCCTCAGATCCGGGTCCACGGCCAGCTCCCGCTCGAACTCGGCCCGCTCCCCGGGCGGCAGGGTGCCGAGGACGTATTCGGCGATCCGGGCCTCCTGCTCCTCGGTCACGGTCCGGCTCCGTCGATGCACTGCCGCAGGGTGGCCAGCCCGCGATGCAGCCAGGTCTTGATGGTGTTGACCGGCCGGTCGAAGCGGGCCGCCAGCTCCTCGCGGGAATAGCCTTGGTAATAGGCCAGCAGCACGCAGCTGCGGTGGCTGTCCTCCAGCAGGCCGAGGCAATGGCCGAGTTGGCGCAGGTCGACGAAGCCGGCGCCGTCGGCCCGCGGGTCGGGGATCGATTCGAGCCAGTCGCGGCCGTCCTCGTCGGGCTCCACCAGCACCTCGCGGCGCTGCCGGGCCACGTCGATGGCCCGGTTGCGGGCGATCGCCGCCATCCAGCCGAGCGGCGATCCGCTGCCGGCCGAGAAGGAGGCTGCGCCGCGCCAGATCCGGAGATAGGCATCCTGCAGCACCTCCTCCGCCGTCGCCCGGTTGCGCAGGATGCGGAGAACGACGCCGAACAGCAGCGGCGAGGTCCGGTCATAGACCGCCTTGAACGCGCGCCGGTCCCCGCGGCCGGTCGCCTGCAGCATCCGGGTCAGCTCCTCGTCGTCCTGCGGCGGCATCTTTCCCCGCGCCAAGGAAGCCGGGACTCTAGCAGCAGAGCCCCGGCACGCCGTGGTGAAATCGCTCGGATCCCCGGCGGTCACATCGGCATCAGCACGGTGTCGACGACATGGATCACGCCGTTCGACTGCAGCACGTCGGGGATCGTCACCCAGGCGGTGGCGCCCTTGGCGTCGACCACCTCGAGCCGGTCGTGCTTCCACTCGACCGTCAGGCTTTCGCCCTCGACCGTCTTCAGCATGGCCTTGCCGTGCCCGTCCTTGACCGCCTTCTGCAGGTCGGCCGCGGTCAGCCGCCCGGGCACGACGTGATAGGTCAGGATCCCGGTCAGCATCGCCTTGCTCTCGGGCTTCACCAGGGTCTCGACCGTGCCCTTGGGCAGCTTGCCGAAGGCGGCGTTGGTCGGGGCGAAGACGGTGAACGGGCCGGGCCCGTTCAGGGTGTCGACCAGCCCGGCCGCCTTGACCGCCGCGACCAGGGTGGTGTGGTCCTTCGAATTGACCGCGTTCTCCACGATGGTCTTGCTCGGGTACATCGCCGCCCCGCCGACCATCACGGTGGTTTCCGCGAGGGCCGGACCGGCCGCGGCGAGGACAAGGCAGGCGAAGGCGCCGGAGACAAATCGAACGACACGCATTTCGGGTGCTCCCTCTCTGTTGCGTCGCCGGATGACCGGGACGGGGAGCCTTTACGGGGGCGCGCGTCGGAAAGTTTCAGGACCGATGGAAAAAAGCGGAATCAGCCTACCAGGGGAAGGTGCCGAGCTCCGGCTCGCCGTAGAACACCTGCCGGTCGGGGCGGATGCGGTCGACCCAGCCGGCCAGGCGCGCCGCCGCCTCCGGCGCCTCGAGATCGGCGTCGGCGCTGGCCATCCTGGTGCGGATCCGGCCGGGATGGACGGCATAGACGGCCAGGCCGCGCGGGCCGAATTCGCGGGCGAGACAGGCGGTCAGCATGTTCTGCGCCGCCTTGGAGATGCGGGTGGCATAGGCGATGCCGAGATGGTCGAAATCCCCCGCCGCGACCCGGCCGATCGAGCCGAGCCGGCTGCTGACATTGACGATGGCCGGCCGCTCCGCCTCCAGCAGCGCGTCGATCGCCGCCTGGCTGATGCGCAGCGCCGCCAGGCAATGGACGTCGAGCGCCTGCTGCACGTCCTCGATCCGGATGCCGGCGAGCTGCGGCCCGCGGCCGGACATGCCGGCGTTGTTGTAGAGGATGTCCACCGCCGGCGCCCGCTCCGCCAGCACCTGGCGCAGCCGGTCGGCGCAGGCCTGGTCGGTGACGTCGCCGCGCACCAGGATGCCGTCCGGCCCGGCCGCCGCCGCGAAATCATCCGCCGCCTGGTCACCGCGGGCCACGCCGATGACGGTGTCGCCGCGGGCGGCGTACCACCGCGTCAGCTCCAGCCCCAGCCCCGCCCCGGCGCCGGTGATCACGATCCTGCGAGCCATGCCTCATCCCTTTATGTCTGATGTACAGGGGCAGGATGCGGCGAAGCGATCGGACGGGCAAGCCGGCCGGTCAGGGCAGGAGCTTCACCCGGCCCTCGACCTTCGGCGCGATCCGGCCCTGCGCCGCGACATAGTCGATGACCTGGTTGGCGATGATCTGGGCGTCGGATTCGCTGACGATCGGCTGGCCCTCGGCCAGCATCGCATACTGGTCGCCGCCGCGGGCGAGGAAATCCGGCGTGGCCAGGGTGTAGGTACGGGCGGGGTCGAGCGGCGCGCCGCCGACGGTGACGCTGCGCAGCCGCTCGCCGACCGGCCGGTCGAGATCGGCCTCGATCGCCATGCCGGAGACCTGCGGGAACCGCCCGCCGACCTCGCGCACCTGGCTGACACCGTTCTCCAGCGCCCGGCGCAGCACCGCGCCGGTGACCTCGAGCTTCACCGTTCGGTTGCCGAAGGGCAGCTCCGACTGGATGTCCTTCCGGGTCAGCACGGTGCCGGCCGGATATTCCCGGTCGGCGCGGATGCCGCCGCCGTTGAACAGGGCGACGTCGGCGCCGACCGCCGCGCGCATCGCGTCGGCGATCAGGTTGCCGATCGCGGTCTCCTGGGTGCGGACGCTGGCGCGGCGGCTGTCCAGCGGCGTCTCGGTGACGCCGATCTCGACCAGCAGCGCCTCGTCCAGCTGCCTTCCGTAGGCGGCGACCGCTTCGGCGATCGCCGGATCGGAGGTGACCGTGGCGGTGTCGACGACGCGGAAGGCGGGCCACCAGTCGATGTCGGTCTGCCCCTGCTCCACCGACTTGGTGATCGTCGCCTCGGTGACGACGATGAAATTGGCCTCGGTCTGGGATTCGACCAGCGCGCCCTTGCCGTCGAAATAGGTCAGCAGATGCTCGTCATGGCCGGACAGGACGAGGTCGGCGAACCCGCCGCGCAGCAGGCCCATATCGACTGCGAGCGGCGTGTGCACCATGGCGACGATGAAGTCGGCCCCCTTGCCGCGCAGCTCCGCCGCCTTGCGCCGGGCGGTGTCGATCGAGCCCTCGAACGTGATCTCGCCCGGGCTCGACCCGATCGGCGTGTCCTCCGTGGTCAGGCCGTAGAAGCCGATCCGGATCCCGTCCACGTCGATGACCTTGTCGTCGATCGTGTGGGCGGGGGCGCGGCCGTCCGGCTCGCGGATGTTGGAAGAGACGACGTCGAAGCGGGCCTCGGCCAGCCGGTCGCGGAAGACCTGCGGCCCGAGATCGAAATCATGGTTCCCGGGCACGAACAGGTCGACCGGGATCCGGTTCAGGAGGTCGATGATGTGGCGGCCCTTGTCGATGCCCGAGAGCAGCGAGGGCGACAGCGTGTCACCGGTGTGGATGAAGAGGGTCCGGCCCGGCCGTGCCCGCTCCGCCGCCACCGCGCCGGCCAGCCGGGCGAAGCCGCCGCGGCCGTCGCGCTCCTCCATCCGGTCGATGTCGTTGGTGTGGACGAAGCGGACCGTCACGGTCTGGCCCAGGGCCGGGACGGCGAGCACCGCGATGCCGAGCGCCGCGGCGACGGCCGGCGCGATCGTCTTCCCAAGTCGCATGTCTATCCCCCTCTCGGATGCGGGCATGGCCGGGGACGCGCCGCGGCTTGACCCGCCGAACCGTTTGCCATGACCGCGATGACAGGGTGATGACGCCGAGGATCAGCCGCCCCGGATCGCCCGGATATAGCGCTCGGCCGAGCGCAGCACGGCGCCGCGGGCGTCCGCCTTCACCTGGCGGCCGACGAAGGCACCGTACAGCCGGTCGAACTCATACGGCGCCACCGCGTCGGCGATGCGCCGCACCGCCGGGCCCGGCAGCGGGATCAGGTTCGGGTAGCTGTACATGAAGGACACCCAGCGCCGGTCCGGCAGGCCCTGGATGGTGTCGCCGCTGAGCAGCACGCCGCGGCCCTCCGCCCCCGCCGCCCAGTGCAGCACCGCGGCGCCGGCGAAGTGGCCGCCGCAGCGGATCACGGTGAGGCCGTCGGCCAGCGCCAGGGTCTCGCCCGACCAGAAGGACAGCGCCGGGTCGGGGCGCTGCACCCACTCCCGGTCATCGGCATGGAGATGCACCGGGCAGCCGAAGGTCTGCGCCCATTCCACCATCGTGGTGTAGTAATGCGGGTGCGAGATGGCGATGGCGCGGAGCCCGCCCAGCGCCCGGATCGCCGACACCGTGGCGTCGTCGATCAGCGCCACGCAGTCCCACATCACCACGCCGCCCTGCGGCAGTCGGATCAGGAAGGCGCGCTCGCCGATGCCGAATTCTGGCTCGACCAGAATCTGGTCGAGGCCGGGCTCGATCGCCGAGAAGCCGTTGCGGTGATCGCGCCGCAGCTCCTCCAGCGTCAGCCAGCTCTGCCCGGCCTCGGGCACGAACTGGCGCTCATCCTCGCAGATCGGGCAGGCGGCGGGCGGTGCCGGGCGGTCGGGATACTGGGTGCCGCAGGTGCGGCAGAGAAAACGGGCCATGCCGCGATCCTGTCACGGGATCGCGGAGGCCTCAATGACGGCCGCTGCTCCCCGCCCCCAAGCTGGAGCCGCTGCGCCCGCCGCTCGGCGAGTAGGGCTTGACCTCGATGCCCTCGCAGGCGGCGAGCAGGAGAAGGACACCGAGCAGCGACCCGATCGTGGCGAGATGGGGGATCGACATGGCGGGCTCCATCGTCATGGACTGCTCCTGCCATGTGGTGCCCCGCCGCAGCGCAGGGAAGACCTAGCGAGGGCGGCGGGCGACGACAAACAGCCGCGGGAAGGCCAGCAGCAGCTTGCCGTCCGCCTTCGGCCGATAGGTCTCGGCGATGCGGCGGGTATAGTCCTCGAGGAAGCCGGCGCGCTGCTCCTCGGTCAACGGGTCGATGAAGGGCCGGAGGCCGGTGCCGCGCACCCAGTCGACGATCGCCTCCGGCGAGGCCATCGGATGCTGGTAGGCGGTGCGCCAGACATCGGTCTCGGCCGCGATCGGCGCCAGCAGGTCGTAGTAGTCGTCGAGCGGCAGGATCTTGGTGCGCACCAGCGCGGCGTCGCCGATCGTCTCCTTCCACGGGCCCTCGCCCGCCACCGCGCGCATCAGCCGGTGCGTCGGCTCCTCGCGGTTGTCGGGCATCTGCACCGCCAGCACCCCGCCGGGGGCCAGGAAGCCGAACAGCCGCGGCACCAGCGTCTCGTGGCCCCGAACCCATTGCAGCGTGGCGTTGGCGTAGATCAGGTCCGGCGCCGTCCCCGGCTGCCAGACGGCCACGTCGTGCCGCTCGAAGCGGCAGCCCGGCAGGCGGGCCTGGGCATCGGCCAGCATCGCCTCGGAGCTGTCGATGCCCGTGACCTCCGCCCCCGGGAAGCGCTCGACCAGGAGCTCGGTCGAATTGCCCGGGCCGCAGCCCAGGTCGTAGACGACCAGCGGACGGCCGGAAGCGGGCGGGTTGAGATCGACCCGGGCCAGCAGGTCGCGGGCCGGGCGGGTGCGCTCGTCCTCGTAGCGGCGGTAGAGGGCTGGGTTCCAGTCGGCCATGGCGTGTCCTCGGCTCACGGGCGGAATTTGCCTTAGTGATGAACCCAGGCCGTCATCATGTCCAATAGCAGGATTCCGGCCGATCCATACGCGTCCGATATGGATCGGCCGGCCCGGTCACGACCAGTCGCGGATCGCGGCGAGCAGGCCGAGGGTCGAGCTGTCATGCGGCCCCGGCTGCTTCTCGCCCAGCAGCTCGGGCAGGATAGCCTTGGCCAGCTGCTTGCCCAGCTCCACCCCCCACTGGTCGAAGGAGTAGATGTTCCAGATGATGCCCTGGACGAAGATCTTGTGCTCGTAGAGCGCGACCAGCAGGCCCAGCGTGTAGGGATCGACGGTCCGCACCAGGATGGTGTTGGAGGGGTGATTGCCCTCGAACACCTTGAACGGCAGCAACGCCTCCAGCGCCGCGCCGGACATCCCCGACTTGGCCAGCTCCGCCCGCACCTGGTCCGGCGTCTTGCCGACCATCAGCGCCTCGGTCTGGGCCAGGACGTTGGACAGCAGGATCGGGTGGTGGTCGTCGACCGGGTTGTGGCTCTCCACCGGCGCGATGAAGTCGCAGGGGATGATCTTCGTCCCCTGGTGGATCAGCTGGTAGAAGGAGTGCTGGCCGTTGGTGCCGGGCTCGCCGAAGATCACCGGCCCGGTCTGGTAGTCGACCCGGTGGCCCTGGCGGTCGACCGACTTGCCGTTCGACTCCATGTCCGCCTGCTGCAGATAGGCCGGCAGCCGGTGCAGATACTGGTCGTAGGGCAGCACGGCGTGGGTCTGGGCGTCCCAGAAATTGCCGTACCAGATTCCGAGCACGCCCAGCACCGCCGGCAGGTTCTGCTCCAGCGGCGCCGAGCGGAAATGCGCGTCCATGGCGCGGCCGCCCGCCAGGAAGCGCTCGAAGGCGTCGGCGCCGATGCCGATCATCACCGGCAGGCCGATCGCCGACCACACCGAGTAGCGGCCGCCGACCCAGTCCCAGAAGCCGAACATGTTGGCGGTGTCGATGCCGAATTTCGACACCTCCGCCGCATTGGTCGACAGCGCCGCGAAGTGCTTGGCGATCGCCGCCTCCGGCGCGCCGGAATGCAGGAACCAGCGCCGGGCGGTAAGGGCGTTGGTCAGCGTCTCCTGCGTCGTGAAGGTCTTGGACGCGATCAGAAACAGGCTGGTCTCGGGATCGATCCGCTTCAGCGTCTCGGCGATGTGGGTGCCGTCGACATTGGAGACGAAGTGCAGCTTGATGCGCGGATGCTGGTACGGGCGCAGCGCCTCGGACACCATCACCGGGCCGAGGTCGGAGCCGCCGATGCCGATGTTGATCACATCGGTGATCGGCTTGCCGGTGTGGCCGGTCCAGCTGCCGTCGCGCACCGCGTCGGAGAATTCGCGCATGTGCCTCAGCACCGCCGCTACCTCCGGCATCACGTTCTCGTCGCTGCCTGCCGGAATCTTGTCCGACGGGTCAGCTCGGAGCGCAGTGTGCAGCACGGCGCGGTGCTCGGTGCCGTTGATCAGGTCGCCGGCGAACATGAAGTCACGCCAGTTCTCGACGTCCTGCTGGCGGGCCAGGGCGAAGAGGAGGCGCATCGTCTCCTCGGCCACCCGGTTCTTGGAATAGTCGAGCAGCACCTCGCCGAGGCGCAGCGAGAAGCGGTCGAAGCGCTTCGGGTCGGCGGCGAAGAGGTCGCGCATATGCACGCCGTCCATCGCCTTGCGGTGCGCGGCGAGCGCGGTCCAGGCGGGCGAGCGGGTCAGATCGGACATGGGCGGGCGCCTCCGGTGCGGCAGCGTGTCGGATCAAAGAAGACGGGCCGGCAGTGGCCGGCCCCGTGGAACTCACAACCCTCAGAAGCTCGGGACCAGGCCCTCGAGCGGCGCGGCACGCCGGCGGATGATGATCGGCGTGTCGCCGGTGGACAGCGGCTTGCCCTGCTCGGCATTGGTGTTGAGGCGCGCCGATTCCTTGTAGGGGTCGACCACGGTGCCGGGCAGCGGCTTGGAGTTCCAGAACATCAGCCGGTCGATGAAGCCGTCCTCGCTCTCGGACAGCTGCGCCGTCTCCTGATTGACCGTGGTGCGGATGTCCGGCTGCGCCTGCCCGGCCTTGGCCAGGATCGCCGCGGCGCCCGCACCGCCCGCGGCCGGGGCGGCCTCGCCGCGCGTCACCTTCTGGCCCTGGCCGAACAGGATCGCCTCGGCCTGCTCGCGCGGCTGGGCCTCCTGCGGCCGCGGCGCGCCCGGCGTCGGCGGCGGCAGCTCGTCCATCGAGCCCGGCATGGCCAGGGGCGCACGAGGCATCACCGCGAACTCGTCGGGAGTCGACCGGTCATAGCCGATCATCTCCTGCACCGTCTGGTTACCGCCGCAGCCGGCGACGGCCAGAGTGGCGACGACCAGGCCGGTCAGCGTGACCAGCCTGCCCCGCCGCCGCGCCCGGCAGGGCTGGGAAAGAGAGGTAGACTGGAGAAAACGAGACTGCCCGCTCACGTTCGATCCCTCTGCTGCGCCGTCACCGGATGCGTGCGCCGGCCGAACAGGCTGTCGGCGATCAGCAGCATCACCCCGATGCTGATCGCGCTGTCGGCCACGTTGAACACCCAGAAGGAATACTCCCCGGCGTGAAAATGCAAGAAATCGGCGACGGCGCCGAAGCGCAGCCGGTCGATCACATTCCCGATCGCCCCGCCGATGATCAGCCCGACGCCGAAGGCGACGAGGCCCCGATCGTTGCGCCAGAGCCACGCCACGAGCCCGGCGACGACGGCGGCCGCGACCGCCGACAGGCCCCAGCGCACCAGCGGCGTGTCGCCGGCGAGGAGACCGAAGCTGATTCCATAATTCCAGACCATGGCGAAATCGAGGAAGCCGGTGATCCGGATCGGCGGCGCCCAGCTGGCGGTGGTGATCGGCTCAGGCAGCCCGAACAGGCCCTTCAGCACCCACCATTTGCTGACCTGGTCGGCGACCAGGATCAGGACGGCGATGATCAGGCCGCGCCGGAACAGGCGAGGATCGGTCATTCGGACGCCCCGGCCCCGGAGCCAGGCGCGTCAACGGCGTCGGCGCAGCGGCGGCACAGATCGGGATGGGCGGCGACCGTGCCGACCTCCGGCAGGACCTTCCAGCAGCGCTCGCAGCGATGGCCTTCGGCCGAGGCGACGGTGACGCCCACGCCCGGCACATCGGCCAGGGTGAAGGCGCCCTCGGGCGCCGCACCGGTCTCGACCGTCAGGCCCGAGGTGATGCAGATCTCGGCGAAGTCGAGGCTGCCCAGCAGCCCTGCTTCCTCCGCCCCCGCATGCACCACCGGGTGGGCCTGCAGCGAGGAGCCGAGGCGCTTGGCCGCCCGCTCGAGCTCCAGCGCGCCGGTGACGACGCGGCGCAGGTCGCGCAGCCGCGCCCAGCGCGTGGCCAGAGCATCGTCGCGCCACGCCTCCGGCACCTCCGGGAAGGTGCGGAGATGGACGCTGATCTCCGGCGCGTTGCCGTGCCGGGCCAGCCATGCCTCCTCCGCCGTGAAGCAGAGGATCGGCGCCAGCCATACCGTCAGGTGATCGAACAGGATGTCGAGCACGGTGCGCACCGCACGGCGGCGCGGATCGTCCGGCCGGTCGCAGTACAGCGAGTCCTTGCGGATATCGAAGTAGAAGGCCGAGAGGTCGACGGCGCAGAAATTGTGCAGCGCCGTGGACATGGCGTGGAAGTCGTAGGCCTCGATCGCCCGGCGGATCGCGCCGTCCAGCTCCCACAGCCGGTGCAGCACCCAGCGCTCCAGCTCCGGCAGCTCGGCGGCCGGCAGCCGCTCGCCGTCCTCGAAGCCGTCGAGGGCGCCCAGCAGGTAGCGCAGCGTGTTGCGCAGCCGGCGATAGGCGTCGGCCTGGTACTTCAGGATCTCCTTGCCGATCCGCATGTCCTCGGAATAGTCGGTGCCGACGATCCAGAGGCGCAGGATGTCGGCGCCGGACTGGTCGACCACCGTCTGCGGCGCCACCACGTTGCCGAGCGACTTCGACATCTTCCGGCCCTGCTCGTCGAGCGTGAAGCCGTGGGTCAGCACCGTGTCATAGGGCGCCCGGCCGCGCGTGCCGCAGCTTTCCAGGAGCGAGGAGTGGAACCAGCCGCGGTGCTGGTCCGAGCCCTCGAGATACAGGTCGGCCGGCCATTTCAGCTCCGGCCGCTGCTCCAGCACGAAGGCGTGGGTCGAGCCGGATTCGAACCAGACGTCGACGATGTCGAAGACCTGCTCGTAATCCTCGGCCTTCAGCGTGTTGCCGAGGAAGAACTGGGCGTCGTGCTTGTACCAGGCGTCCGAGCCCTCGAGCTCGAAGGCCGCGGCAATGCGCTGGCTGACCGCGGCGTCGCGCAGCGGCTCGCCGGTCTTCCTGTCGACGAAGATCGCGATCGGCACGCCCCAGGCGCGCTGGCGGCTGATCACCCAGTCCGGCCGGCTCTCGATCATCGAGGACAGGCGGTTGTAGCCCTGCTCGGGCACGAAGCGGGTGTGCTTCAGCGCCTCCAGAGCCTTGTCGCGCAGCCCGTTCGTCTCCATCGAGATGAACCATTGCGGCGTGGCGCGGAAGATCAGCGGCGCCTTGGACCGCCAGCTGTGCGGGTAGGAGTGGCGGATCTGGCCCTTGGCCAGCAGGCCGCCGGCGGCCTCGACCGCCGCCGTCACCACCTTGTTGGCGTCGCCCTTCTTGCCGTCCGGCCGGTAGATCACATGACCGGCGAACAGCGGCACGCTGACATGGTAGCGGCCGTCCTCGGTCACCGTCTCGGTGGCGGCGATGCCGTGGGCACGGCCGAGATCGAAGTCGTCGGCGCCATGGCTGGGCGCGGTGTGGACGAGGCCGGTGCCGGCGTCGACCGTGACATGGCCGCCCGGCAGGAACGGCACCTCGAAATCGTAGCCCTGCCCCGCCAGCGGATGGCGGGCGATCGAGCCGGAGAGGTCCGAGCCGGGGAACCTGTCGATCGCGGTCCAGCCGGTGACGGCGAGGTCCTTCGCCACCGTCTCGGCCAGTGCCGTGGCCAGCAGCAGCGTCTCGCCGATCTTCGCCAGGCTGCCCTCGGCCACGGTGTCGACCTGGTAGACGCCGTATTCGAAGTCCGGACCGTACGCCATGGCGCGGTTGGCCGGCAGGGTCCAGGGCGTGGTGGTCCAGGCCACCGCCGCGGCGCCGTCGAGCGACGGGCGCGACGCCTTGACCACCGGGAAGCGCACCCAGACCATGTCCGAGGTCAGGTCCTGGTACTCGACCTCGGCCTCGGCCAGGGCGGTCTTCTCGACCACCGACCACAGCACCGGCTTCAGCCCGCGATACAGGCCGCCGTTGAGCAGGAACTTGTGGATCTCGCGGACGATCTGGGCCTCGGCCGCGTCGGTCATGGTCAGGTACGGATCGGCCCAGTCGCCCATCACGCCGAGGCGCTGGAACTGCTCCGACTGCACCCCGACCCAGTGCCGGGCGAAGGCGCGGCATTCCTCGCGGAACTGCAGCACCGGCACCGCGTCCTTGTCCTGGCCGGCCTTGCGGTACTTCTCCTCGATCTTCCATTCGATCGGCAGGCCGTGGCAGTCCCAGCCCGGGACGTAGACCGAATCCCGGCCCAGCATCTGGCGGGTGCGGACGACGATGTCCTTCAGGATCTTGTTGACCGCATGGCCGATATGGATGTCGCCATTGGCATAGGGCGGGCCGTCATGCAGGACGAACTTTTCCCGGCCCTTCGAAGCGGCGCGGATCCGGCCCAGCAGGTCGTTCGCCGCCCAGCGGGCCAGCAGCTCCGGCTCCTTCTGCGGCAGGCCGCCACGCATCGGGAAATCCGTCTTCGGCAGGAAGACGGTGGATCGGTAGTCGGAAGCAGCCGGGGCGGCACCCGGAGTTTCGGCGGGCTGGACGGTCATGACATGAAGGCTCGTGGATCCACGCGGGGGTCAATACCCGCTTTGACGATCGGATGCCAGCCGGACGACCCGGCCGGGCCGTGGAGCGGCATGATGCGAGGGGTGCGCGCGGCGCGGTGACCCGACCCCCGTCAGAGGGCCGGGCGGATAATTCGGAACAGGGCGGCCGGCTTGCGCATGGATCCTATCGTAACGGATGGGCGGCCGCGGTCAAGGCGCAGGAAGTCGCGACTTACCGCGCCAGCGCCTGACGTGCCGCCTCGCAGTCGCGGTCGATCTGGGCGACCAGCCCCTCGAGCGAGTCGAATTTCTCCTCGCCGCGCAGCCATTCCACCAGCTGCACCCGCAGATGGCGGTGATAGAGGTCGCCGGAGAAGTCGAACAGATAGGCCTCGAGCAGCGGCGTCTCGGTCCGCCACATCGGCCGGATACCGAGATTGGCGACGCCGTCGTGCCAGACCAGCGGCCCGCCCTCGTCCACGGCGCAGCGTACGGCATAGATGCCATAGGCCGGACGCAGGAAGTCGCCCAGTTCGACATTGGCGGTGGGGAAGCCGAGCTCGCGGCCGCGCTTGTCGCCATGCTCGACCCGACCTTCGATCTCCCAGGGCCGGCCGAGGATCTCGGCGGCGCCGTGGGTGTCGCCGGCGGCCAAGAGCTCGCGCGCCCGGCTGGACGAATAGAGGCCCCCGGTCTCGTCCGAGGCCTGGGTGACGATGGTGACGCCGAAGCCGAGGCGCCGGCCGAAGGCGGTCAGCGTCTCGGGCGTGCCGGCGCGGCGATGGCCGAAGCAGAAATCGTAGCCGACCACAACATGGCGGGCGCCGAGCGCACCGACCAGCACGGTCTCGATGAAATCCTCGGCCGAGCGGCCGGCGAAGGCCCGGTCGAAATGCAGCACCACATGCAGGTCGACACCCAGCGCCTCCAGGAGCCGCGCCTTGATCCGGAACGGGGTCAGCCGGAACGGCGGGTCCTGCGGCCGGAACAGGCTGCGCGGATGCGGCTCGAAGCTGAGCACGCAGAGCGGCACGCCGAGCCGCCGCGCCTCGGCCTGCGCGGCCGCGACCACGGTCTGGTGGCCGCGATGCACGCCGTCGAAATTGCCGATGGCGACCACCGCGCCGCGCGCCGCTGCCGGCAGGTTTTCGGTGTGGCGGAAGATCTGCATGGGCCTCGTCTCGGCCCGGCCGGTCGTGCCGGGCCCGTTGGATATAGCGAGGACCGGCGCCGCCAGCCAGGGGGCAGGCCCGGACGGCACGCCGGCGGGCGGCCGTCTATGACGGCGTCGCGCCCATCCGGCGCCGGCCGGGCAGCAGCAGCGCGGTCGGCGCCAGGCGGCGCTGCACCAGATAGACCGGGCCGGCCGGCATGTTGTCGGTGACCACCAAGTGCAGCGTCACCGTGCCGCCGGGCGGGATGGTGCCGCCTTCGAAGACGAGGCCGTCATGCGGCTCGTCGATCACCCGGCCGGCGGCGAAGCCCTCGGCCCAGATCGACCGCGCCACATGCGGCCCCTGGGCAAAGGACAGGCCGTCGTCATAGGTACTGCCTTCGCCGCGATGCCGCTCCAGCTCCACCGGGAAATCGCGCCAGGCCTGACCGGTGTCGTTGCGCACGATCTTGGTCAGGGCGAAGCCGGTGAGGTGCGCCGTGGCGATGCGGTTGCCGAAGCCTGCGGTCAGCCCGGTGATGGTCAGCGCCGCCTCGCCGTTGCCGGTGATCCGCTCGACCACCACGAAGGGGTCGTCGAGCCGGCCGGTCCCGGTCGCCGATTCGAGCACGAAGCCGCCCTCGGCATCGCTGAACACCAGCCCCGCGGCCGAGACCTCCCCCGCCCGTGCCGCGCCCGGCAGCCACAGGCACAGCAGCAGGCCCGCCAGCGCGCGGCGCGCGACGCCCCTCATGGCCCGGCCCGGGCGACACGCCACGGCTGCGGCAGCGCCGCGGTCGGCTGGATCCGCCGCTGCACCACGTAGAAGCTGTCCGACGGGGTGTTGTCGGTGACCACGACGCGCAGCACCACCGTGCCGCCGGGCGGCACCGTGCCGTCATGGAACAGCACCATGTCGCGCGGCTCGTCATACATCTGGGCCGCGGTGAAGCGGTCGGCCCGGATGCCGCGCACCGCCTCCGGCGCCTGGGCGAAGGACAGGCCGTCGCCATAGGGGCTCTGGTCGCCGCGCCGCTCCTGCAGCTCGACCGGGAAGTCGCGCCAGGTCTCGCCGGTGTCGTTGCGCACCACCTTGACCAGGGCGAAGCCGGCCAGATGCGCGGTGCCGACCCGGTTGCCGAAGGCCGGGGCCAGCCCGGTGACGGTCAGCGCCGCCTCGCCCTTGCCGGTGATCCGCTCGACCACCACGAAGGGGTCGTCGAGCCGTCCGGTCCCGGTTGCCGCTTCGAGCACGAAGCCGCCTTCCGCGTCGCTGAAGGTGATCCCCGCGACCGTCATCTCTGCCGCGTGGGCGGCCACCCCCCATGCCGCCAGGACGATGACGGGGGCGCATGACGCCAAGCGCCTCATCCCGGCAGTGTGGCTGTCCCCCGCCTCGCGGTAAAGGCCGACGCGCGACGGCCCGAGCTGCATTGATCTTTCATGAACGCGCATCCGCCGCGACAGCATGGCCGTTGTGGCCCGGAGCGGCTTTCGCGAATACTTCGGCCCGATCACCGGCAAGGGGCCCGGCGGCACCGACGCGTCCCGAACCGCGGCCGTGGTGCTGCGGTTCGCCAGGATCGAGGACTGACCAGGACGACGGAACGGGCGAATGGCGGATCGCAAACGGGTGGGCATCGTCGAACTCGCCCGATCGCTCGGACTGTCGACCTACACCGTCTCCCGCGCCCTCAACGGCCACGGCGACGTCGCCGACGACACCCGCAAGCGGGTGGTGGCCGCGGCGACGGAAGTCGGCTACACGCCGAACGCCCTCGGCCGCACCCTGCGCCGCGGCCGGGCCGACGCCGTGGGCTTGCTGCTCACCCCCTCGCCCACCGCGCTGGTCGACAGCTATTTCCTGCCGCTCCTGACCGGCATCGACGCGGTACTGGCGCCGGCGGGCTATGCCGTTCTGGTCGCCGGCGCCGCGCCGGACGAGCAGGAGATCGAGGCGCTGCGCCGGCTGGTCGAGGGCCGGCGGGTCGACGCCGTGATCCTGACCCGCGTGCGGGTCGGCGATCCGCGCGCCGATTATCTGCGCCGCCAGGGCTTCCCCTTCGTCATGCTGGGCCGTGACGGCGACCGGCCGGAGACGCCCTTCGTCGACGCCGACCACCGCGCCACCGGCCGGACCGCGACCGCCTGGCTGGCCGCCCGCGGCCATCGCCGCATCGCCCTGATCAACACGCCGGAGCAGGTCAATGCCAGCCGCCAGCGCCTGCTCGGGTGGCAGGAAGCGCTGGCGGCCGCCGGCCTGGCCGTCGACCCCGCCTGGCACCGCTGCGGCGACTACACCGCCGAAACCGGCCGGCGGCAGGCCACGGCCCTGCTGGCGCTGTCGCCGCGGCCGACCGCGATCCTGTGCGGCAACGACGAGATGGCGTTCGGCGCGGTCGAGGCGGCGCGCGCCGCCGGCCTGTCCGTCGGCGCCGACGTCTCGATCATCGGCTGCGACGACATCCCGATCGCGGCGCTGGCCAACCCGCCGCTGACCACCTTCCGCACCTCGCTGCGCCCCTTCGGCGAACGCCTGGCCGGGCTGCTGCTGGCCCTGCTGCGCGGCGAGACCCCGCCCTCGCATCTGGTGGTGCCGGAGCTGGTCGAGCGCGGCTCGGCCGGGCCGGCGCCCGCCGGTTAGTCCAGCCGCAGGTCGTCGCGCCGGATCACGTCGGGCAGCGGCCCGAGCGCCCGCAGCAGCTCGGCCACGCTGCGGCCCTCGACCGGATGGACCCAGCCGGCGGCGACGTCGGCGGCGGGCGCCAGGACGAAGCCGCGCTCCGCCATCCGCGGATGCGGCACCACCAGATCCGGCCGGCCGACGACGCGGTCGCCGTAGAGCAGCAGGTCGATATCGATCAGCCGCGGGCCGTTGGGCCGGCTGGGCACCCGGCCGATCTCCGCCTCCGCCGCCTTCAGCCGCGCCAGCAGCGCCTCGGGCGCGAGCCCGGTCCGGGCGGCGACGCACATGTTGAGGAAGGCCGGCTGGTCGGTGTCGTACATCGGCGCCGTCTCGTAGACGGCCGAGACGGCGTCGACCGTCGTCTCGCGGCGCAGCCAGGCGATCGCCCGGCGCAGATTGTCCTCGCGGTCGTCGAGATTGGTGCCGAGCGCGAACAGGACGGGGACCATGGCGTGCTCCAGGGCGCTTGCTCCGGGCCTGGGCCGATTCCGGGCCGCGCCGCGAATCGGCCGATCGGTGTCGCGGCCCCAGTGGCGGGGGGCGGCGGCGTTATGGCCTTGTCCGGCTGAAATGTCGAGCCGGGGACGCCGCCGTGGTGTATTCCCGGGCCGGACGCTGAACGGGATCTCGCCATGGCCGAAGCCGCCGCATTGCTGGGAAAGCCGATCGCCGAGCGGATCCGATCGCGGATCCTGGCCGAGACGCCGCCCGGCCACCGCCCCTGCCTGGCCGTGGTGGTGGCCAGCGACGACGCCGCGGTCGCCCGCTACGCCGCCGCCAAGCAGCGCACCGCCGATGCCCTCGGCCTCGGCTTCCGGGTCGAGACGGTCGATCCGGCCGGCGGGCAGGCCGCGCTCGACGCCCGCATCGCCGCGCTGTCGGCCGATCCCGGCGTGCACGGCATCCTGCTGGAGCTGCCGCTGGCCGCCGGGCTGGATGTCGAGGTCGCGATCCGCCGGCTCGACCCGCTGAAGGATGTCGACGGGCTGACGCCGCAGAATCTCGGCCTGATCGCCGCCGGGCGCGAGGCCGATGCCCTGCTGCCGGCCACCCCGGCCGCCTGCATCCGGCTGGCCGAGACGGCGGCGGACCTGAAGGGCGCCCGCGCCGTGGTGGTCGGCCGCGGCCGCGCCGTCGGCCGGGCGCTGGCGCCGATGCTGGTCAACCGCGACGCCACGGTGACGGTGTGCCACAGCCGCACCCGCGACCTGGCCGCCGCCGTCGCCGCCGCCGACATCGTCTTCGTCGCCGCCGGCCGGCCCGGCCTGGTCGGCGGGGCGATGGTCCGGCCGGGCCAGGTGGTGGTCGACGCCGGGATCTCGGTGGTCGACGGCCGGGTGGTCGGCGATGTCGATGCCGACGGCGTCCGCCCGGTCGTGGCGGCGCTGACGCCGGTGCCGGGCGGCGTTGGACCGCTGACCGCGACCCTGATCTTCGCCAACCTGCTGCAGGCCGTGGACCTGCAGCGCCGTGCCGGGAGGTTGTGATGACAACGGAGTCCGAAGACAGCCTGTGGCGCTGGCCGCTGGGCACCTTCCGCGACACGCTGGCCAGCGATTCGCCGACCCCCGGCGGCGGTTCCGCCGCCATGGTGTCGGCGACGCTCGGCCTCGGCCTCGTGGTGATGGCACTGCGCATCACCGCCAACAAGGCGGCCGACCGGGGCTTCCTCGACACGCTGATCCTGTCGGGCGAGCGGCTGATCGCCGAGCTGTCGGCCCATGCCGAGGCCGACATCGCCGTGTTCGACGCCTATATGGCGGCGCTGAAGCTGCCGAAGACGACCGAGGAAGAGAAGGCGGCGCGCCGCGACGCGCTGCGGCAGGCGACGGTCGCCGCCACCGAGGTCCCGTTGAACGCGGCCCAGACGGCGCTGGAGGGCATCGACCTCGCCAACCAGGCCGCCACGCTGGCGGCGACCCAGATCGTCAGCGACGTCGGCGCCGGGGCCGCGACCCTGCGCGGCGCGGTCGAGGCGGTGCTCTACGCCGTCGACGTCAATCTCCGCGGCCTCGACGACGCCGCCCGCCGCCAGGTCTATGCCGACAGCCGCGACCGCCTTCTGGCGGCGGCCGAGCAGCGCGCCGGCGGCATCGCCCTGCTGGTGCGGAACCGGCTGCGCTGAAGCGGGTGATTCTCCGGTCCGCCGGGCCTTCCTCCGCGGCCGGCGGACGGGGGGCGGAGCCGCCGGGTTTCACCGGCGCAAGGAGATAATGACGGCCCAACCGCAAGTCCCTGATCCAATCTGTTGGAATTGTTGATAAATATTCGGATTCCGGAAATTCCGGAGCGAAGCCGGTCCTGTCACGGTCTTGTTGCATTCGCGCCGCCTCGCCGAGGCCGATGCTTTTCGGTTTCCAAAATCCAAACAATCAGTTAACCCGGTCGCGAATGGCCGTGCAGGGTGGTGGTGCATCGCTGCAACACTGCGCGAAATTCGCAACAGCACGGTCCATTTCAATTGCGGTCTACGCCCGACCATCGTACATCCAAAGGGAGCGGTCTGGTCGCAGCCCTTGAAGGAAGCGGGGGACGAGACCTCGGTTGAACCGTGATCAGCGAGGTATTGGATATGAAGAAGAACTTGATGTACGCCGTCGGTGCGGCCGCCCTGCTCGTTGCAGCCCCGGCGATGGCGCAGGAGTATCAGGCCACCGGTCTCTATGTCGGTGCCGGCGCCGGCGTCAACATCCGCCAGGATGACAGCTGGAGCGTCAAGGGCACCAACATCGACGGTGAGTCGCGCTACAGCATCGGCCCGGCCGGCAACATCTATCTCGGTTACGACTGGGGTTCGTTCCGTGCGGACGCCGAAGTGAGCCTGCGCACCAACGACCTCGACAAGGCGTCGGTCGACGGGGTCGGCACGATCGCCAAGAACGGCCACTTCCGTACCATCGGCATCATGGCCAACGGCTACTACGACTTCGACTTCGGCTCGCCGTTCGTGCCGTACATCGGCGCCGGCGTCGGTGTCGCGCTGCTCGACAGCGAGATCAAGGCTGGCGGCAACACGTTCAAGGACTTCAACACCCAGTTCGCCTACCAGGGCATCGCGGGTGTGTCGTACAACTTCTCGCCGAACCTGGCCGCGAACCTCGAATACCGCTACTTCGGCAACACCGAGCCGACCTTCAGCGACCAGGGCACCAAGCTGAAGTACGACAGCAGCAACAACCACACCATCCTGGTTGGCGTCCGCTACACCTTCGCCCCGGCCCCGGCCGTGGTCGAACAGCCGGTCGTCGTCGAGGGCCGCAGCTACCTGGTGTTCTTCGACTTCGACAGCTCGCGTCTGACCCCGGAAGCCAAGCAGATCGTGGCCTCGGCCGCGGCTGATGCCCTCCAGGGCAAGACCACCCGCATCGACGTCACCGGCCACACCGACCGTTCGGGCTCGGACCGGTACAACCAGGCCCTGTCGGTGCGTCGCGCCGAGTCGGTCCGCCGCGAGCTGGTCGCGGACGGCGTTGCCGACAGCCTGATCGTCACCCGCGGCGTCGGCGAGTCCGATCCGCTGGTCCCGACCGCCGACGGTGTGCGCGAGCCGCAGAACCGCCGCGTCGAGATCGTCATCAACTAAGACGGTCTTTAAAGATCCCATCGGGAGATTGGGGCGTCCTTCGGGGCGCCCCTTTCTTCATCCGGGATCCGGCATTTCCAAAAGCAAAGGGCCGTCCCGATCGGGACGGCCCTTTGCTTTTGTGCCGGGAGGCGGTGGGATCAGCCGGCCGCAGGCCCGCGCGCGATGAAGCCGGCATTGGCGAAGCCGGGCTTGGCATAGGCCAGAGGGCGGCCGGACGACGCGTCGTCGATGACGCCGCCGGCGGCGCGCAGCACAGCGTCGGCCGCCGCGGTGTCCCATTCCATGGTCGGGCCGAAGCGGAGATAGAGATCCGCCTCCCCCGCCGCGATCAGCGCGATCTTCAGCGAGCTGCCGAGAATCCGGCGCTCGGCAACGCGGCGCCCCTGCAGCGCCGCGTCGAGCCGGGGATCGTCGCGATGCGACCGGCTGGTCAGCACCACCAGCCCCTCCGCCGGCGGCGGCCGCACCGCGATCCGCCGCGGCGCCTCGTCGCCCCGCTGCTGCCACGCCATCCCGCCGGCGGCCCAGAAGCGGCGGTCGAAGGCCGGCGCCTCGACCACGCCCAGCACCGGCACGCCCTTCACCACCAGGGCGATGTTGACGGTGAACTCGCCGTTGCGGCGCAGGAACTCCTTGGTGCCGTCGACCGGGTCGACCAGCCAGAAGCGATCGGCCGCGGCCGGGATGCCGTGCGCGGCGCAATGCTCCTCGGCCACCACCGGCACGCCCGGCAGCAGGGCGTGAAGGCCAGGCAGGATCAGCGCCTCGGCGGCGTGATCCGCGGCGGTGACCGGGCTGCCGTCGTCCTTGCGCAGGCTGGCGCCGTCGAAGCTGTCATAGATCTCGAGCACCACCCGGCCGGCTTGGCGCGCTAGGTCGACGACCGCCTCCACAGGGGGCGCCTCGACCGGCGGCAGCGCGTCGGCCGCCATCACGCGGCCTCGCGCAGCGCCGACCAGGTCTCGTCCAGCGCCAGCTCGAAGCGGTGCAGCATCTCGGCCACACCCGCCTCGTCGATGATCATCGGCGGGCAGAAGCCGATGACGTCGCCCGGCATGGCGCGGGTCAGCAGGCCATGCGCCTGGGCCCGGCGGACCAGGCCGGCGCCGATGCCGCGGGCCTTGTCGAAATTGGTCCGGGCGGCCTTGTCGGCCACCAACTCGGCCCCGGCGATCAGGCCGAGGCCGCGCACCTCGCCGACCAGCGGATGGCCGACGTAACCGCGCAGCCCCTCCTGCAGCGCGGCGCCGACCCGTCGGACCCGGCCGACGATGTCCATCTCGCGGTAGATCTTCAGCGTCTCCAGCGCCACCGCCGCGGCCACCGGATGGCCGCCATAGGTGTTGCCGTGGCCGAACATGCCGTGCTTGTCGCTGCCTGCCACCAGCGCCTCATAGACCGGGCCGGAGACCAGCGTCGCCGCGATCGGCAGGAAGCCGGCCGACAGCTGCTTGGCCACGGTCATGATGTCCGGCCGGATGCCGAACGTATCGCAGCCGAACCAGTTGCCGGTGCGGGCGAAGCCGCAGATCACCTCGTCGGCGATGAACAGGATGTCGTGCCGGCGCAGCACCGCCTGCACCTTCTCGAAATAGCCGCGCGGCGGCACGATCACGCCGCCCGCGCCCATCACCGGCTCGGCGATGAAGGCGGCCACCGTCTCCGGCCCCTCGGCCTGGATCGTCGCCTCCAGCTGCGCCGCCAGGCGGGTGGCGTAGTCCTCCTCGCTCTCGCCCGGCTCGGCGCCGTGATAGTGGTGCGGCGTGTCGACATGCACCACCCGGCCGACCGGCAGGTCGAAGCCGTCCTGGGCATAGGCCAGGCCGGTCAGGCTGCCCGCCATCACGGTGACGCCGTGATAGGCCTTGCGGCGGGCGATGATCTTCTTCTTCTCCGGCCGGCCCAGCGCGTTATTGACGTACCAGGCGATCTTGACCGCGAGGTCGTTGGCCTCGGAGCCGGAGTTGACGAACAGCGCCCGCTCCAGCGGCTTCGGCGCGATCGCCATCAGCGCCTCGGCCAGATCGACCAGCACGTCCGGCACCTTGCCGCCGAAGGCGTGGTAGAAGGGCAACTGCCGCATCTGCCGCGTCGCCGCCTCGACCAGCCGCTCCTGGTCGAAGCCGAGCCCCGCGCACCACAGGCCGGCCAGCCCCTCGATGTATTCGCGCCCTTCCTCGTCATAGACGTGGATGCCCTTGCCGCGGCTGATCACCATCGGCCCGGTCTCGCGATGGGCGCTGAGATTGGTGTAGGGGTGCAGCAGATAGGCGACGTCGCGCGCGGCGGTGGAGTTGGGGATCACGGGCGGCGTCCTCCGGCTGGTCGTTGGCGTCCGCCATCGTTACCGAAAGGCAAGGCCCCCGTCCCGGGCGTTTCGCGCATGGCAGGCCCGGAGCCGGGCGGCGCGGGCCGGAAGCAGCGTTTCGGCGTCACCCCGGTGGCCCGGCGGAAGTCGCGGATGAAGGCGCTGGCCGACCCGAAGCCGAGATCGTGCGCCACGGCGGTCACCGACGCGCCTTCGGCGAGCCGGACCAGGGCGGCCCCCAGCCGGACCTGCCGGCGCCAGGCGGTGAAGCTCATCCGCGCCTCGCGCTGGAACGCCCGGGCCAGGGACCGGGTGGTGGTGCCCAGCCGTATCGCCCATTCGGCCAGGGTCCCGGCATGCGCCGGCTCCGCCGCCAGGGCCGCCTCGATCGCCCGCAGCGCCGGCGACGCCAGGGGCTGCAGGAACAGCCGCGGCGCCGGCTCCAGCCGCAGCTCGTCGGCGAAGACCAGGCAGAGGCGGTGCCGGGCCCGGCCCGCCGCGCCCCCGCCTTCCAGCGCAAGGATCACCTCGCGCAGCAGCGGGCTGACCGCGGCGACGCCGCAGCGATCCGGTAGCCGGCGCAGCAGCGGGCCGCGGCAATAGGCGCTGAGCATCTCGAAGCCGGCGGAGGTCTCGACCCGGTGCTCCTCGCCGGCCGGCAGCCAGCAGCCCTGCAGCGGCGGCACCACCCATTGCCCGTGGCGCGTGTGCAGCACCATCACGCCGCGGCCCGGGTAGATCAGCTGGGCGAGCGGATGATGGTGCCATTGCCCCGAGAAGCCGGCCGGGAAGGGGTCGCGCTCGACCTGGATCCAGCTCTCCGCCACGCGATCTCGCCCGTGTCCGATTTCGCACATATTCTGTCGGATCATGCGGTATCGGACGCCCGTTGGGCAACCTAGGCTCCCCGCGACCAGAGGAGGAGCTGCATGACCCCGACCATGATGGTGCCGCGGACCGAGCCCGCGCCCCGCCCGTCCCGCGACGGCAAGCCGGAGCTTCTGGCCGCGCTGCGCGCCCTTCGCCCGGCCTCGGTGCTGGATGTGGGCTGCGGCGAGGGCGCCCTGTTGCGGGCGATCATCGCCGACGGCGCGGTGCGCGGCGTCGGCCTGGAGCCGGAGGACGCGGCCGCCGAGCGGGCGAGGGCGGCGGGGCTGGAGGTCCAGCCCGGCCGGGCCGAGGCCCTGCCCTTCGCCGACGACAGCTTCGACGTGGTCACCTTCGAATATGTCGCGCATCACATCGAGCACCTGCCCAGGGCCCTGCACGAGGCGGCCCGGGTGGCCCGGTGCGCCGTGCTGGTCCTGGACGGCTGGTACGACGAGGCGCTGCCGTCGCAGCGGGTGATGCGCGACCTCGACGACTGGCGCAAGCGGATCGACCGCCGGATGGGCATGGTGCACAACCCCTGCCCCAGGCCGCGTGACCTGATCGACCCGCTGCTCGCCTCCGGTCCGCTCGGAATCGACTATGCCTGCCGGCTGGAGCTGAATCCGCGATCGCTGACCGAGCTGGAGGCGGCCGCCCGGCGGCATCTGGACAGTGTCGCCCCTGCGCCCGAGCTGGCGGCGGAGCTGGGCCGCATCCTCGACGACGGCCGGCTGCACGGCTGCACCGATGCCGGCACCCTGCTGCTCTGCGCCCGTCTGCCGTAGCGGATCAGCCCTCCTGCGCCTCGTGCCGGCGGCCGAGCGCGACGGCGAGGGTCAGGGCCAGGCAGGGCGTGGCGGAGAGCGAGCGGAAGGCGTCGATCTCGCCCTCATGCACCACGAAGCAGGCATCGGCGATCGGGTAGACCGGGCTGAGGTCGCTGTCGGTGATGGCGACGATCGGCACCCCGGCGGCACGCGCCCGGCGCGCCACCTCCTGCACATCCGGGGCATAGCTGCGGAAGGTGACGACGAACAGTGCGTCGCCCGGGCGGATCGCCCGCGACTGTTCGGCCAGCATGCCGCCGAAATTGTCGAGCAGATGCACCGGCCGGTCGAGCTGGGCCAGCAGGTAGGACAGGTAGACCGCGATCGGGAAGGACCGGCGCTGGGCCGCCAGATGGATGCAGTCGGCCCGCGCCAGGATGTCGACCGCCCGGGCGAACACCGCCGGGTCGACGTCGCCGCGCAGCCGCTCCAGCGCCCCGACCGAGATGTCGATGAAGGCGTTGAGCGGGCCGGACGCCCCGGCCCCGCCGAAGCGGGCGTCGAGCGTACGGATACGCGCCTCGTAGCTCGGCATGCGCTCCACCAGCTGGGCCCGGAACAGGCGCTGCATCTCGGAGAACCCGTCGAAGCCCAGCGCCTGGGCGAAGCGGACCAGGGCCGAGGGCTGCACCTCGGCCTTGGCGGCGATCACCGCCACCGTCTCCAGCGCGATCACGTCGGGGTGGGCCAGGGCGAATTCGGCGATGGTCTTGAGCCGCTTGCTCAGCGCCGGGTAGCGGGCGGCGATGGCGCCGCGCAGCGCCTCGAAGCTGTCCGGCGCCGGCTCGACCGTTGCCGCTTCCGTCCCTGCCATGAATGTTCGTTCCAAACGTTCCAACTCTTGGAACAATAATCTCGAAATCGGTCGTGGGGAAACGCCATTCGCTGTGGCCCGGCCGCTGCGCGAGTGGTATAGACCATCGAGCGCGATGACGCTGCCGGCGCGACTTGCTAGCGTCCCGCGCGACAGCATCCAGGACCAGGGCATGGCGATCCGCATCCATATCGGCGTCGACGGCGGCGCGACCGGCACCAGGCTTCGCGCCGTCGATCCGGACGGACGCGTGCTGGGCGAGGGCACGGCCGGCCCGTCCAGCCTGACCCTCGGCGTCGACGGCGCCTGGGCCCAGATCCGCATCGCGCTCGGTGCGGCCGGCATCGCCGAGGCGGACTATCCGGATGCGGTGCTGGCCTGCGGCCTGGCCGGCACCGGCCGACCGGACAAGCGCGCCGAGTTCCGCGCCAAGGCGCCCGGCTTCGCCCGCCTCCGCCTGTGCTCCGACGCGCATGCCACGACGCTGGGCGCCCATGGCGGCCGGCCCGGCGCCGCGATCGCGCTGGGCACCGGCACGGTCGGCGGCGCCCTTACCGCCGACGGCACCACCCGCCAGGTCGGCGGCTGGGGCTTCCCGGTCGGCGACGAGGGCAGCGGCGCCTGGCTGGGCCTGAAGGCGCTGGGCGAGGCGCTGCAGCTGCTGGACGGCCGCGACGTCGACCCGCCCGGCGGCTCGGCCCTGCACCGGGCGATGTTCGAGACCTGCGGCGCCACCGGGCCGGAACTCCTGTCCTGGACCTACCAGGCGCCGTCGACCAAATACGCCACGCTGGCGCCGATCGTGGTCCGGCTGGCCGGAGAGGGAGACCCCGCCGCAGTGCGACTGATGCGGCAGGCCGGGCATGAGGTCGACCGGTTGGCCCGCGCCCTGGACCCCGACGGCACCCTGCCCTTCTGCGCCGGCGGCAGCCTGGCGACACCGCTGCGCCCCTATATGGACCCGACGATCACCGCCCGTCTGCGCCCGCCGCGGGGCGATGCCCGCGACGGCGCCGTGCTGCTGGCCCGGTCCCTGGCCCCCGGCGAAGCCTGGAGCGACGCATGACCCGTGTTCTGGAAGGCCGCATCCTGACGCCCGCGGGCTGGGTCGCCGGCCGCATCGGCTTCGACAGCCATATCCGCGGCATCGAGCCGGTCGAAGGCCTGGATGGCCCGATGATCGTTCCCGGCTTCATCGACCTGCATTGCCATGGCGGCGGCGGCGCCGATGCGATGGAGGGCGAGGCCTCGGTCCGCACCCTGGCCCGCACCCATGCCCGGCACGGGACGACGTCGCTGCTGGCCACCACCATGACCTCGCCGGTCGAGGAGATCGAGACGGCGCTGGACGGCGCCGGCCGGGTGATCGCGGGACGGCGGCCGGGCGAGGCGCGGGTGCTGGGCGTGCATCTGGAAGGCCCGTTCATCAGCCCGGACCGGCTGGGCGCGCAGCCGCCCTATGCCATCCCCGCCGATCTCGAACGGATGGCGGATTTCTGCGACCGCGCCGACATCCGGGTCGTCACCTGGGCGCCGGAGGCCGACCCCGACGGCAGCCTGCAGGCCTTCCTGGCCGCGCGCGACATCCGGGTGCAGCTGGGCCATTCCTCCTGCGACTACGAGACCGCGGCCGACGCCTTCTCGCGCGGGGTCGACGGCGTCACCCACATGTTCAACGCCATGACGGCGCTGCACCACCGCGCCCCCGGCATCGTCGGCGCCGCCCTGGCCCATGCCGACCATGCCGAGCTGATCCCCGACCTGCTGCACGTCCATCCCGGCGCGATCCGGGCGGCACTGCGGGCGATCCCGTCGCTCTACGCCGTCACCGACGCCACCGCCGCCTCGGGCATGCCGGACGGCGACTACCGGCTGGGCCGGCACACGGTGCGGAAATGCGGCAACGGCGTGCGGCTGGACGACGGCACCCTGGCCGGCAGCTGCCTGACCATGGACCGCGCCTTCGCCAATCTCGTCGCCATCGGCCTCAAGCCGGAGGAGGCGTCGCGCCGCACCTCGACCCTGGCCGCCGACTATCTCGGCCTGGCCGATCGCGGCCGCCTGGCGCCCGGCGCCTGGGCGGACATCGTCGTTCTCGACGCCGACCTGAAGGTCACCAGCGTCCATGTCGAAGGAGAGTCGATTGACCTCGATCATGCTTGAGGAGGCTCGCGAGGCCCCAGCCCGCATCGCCGACCTCCTGGCCGCCGACGCGGAGCTGGTCCGCGACCTGGCCGCCCGGCTGCGCGCCGACCGGCCGCGCTTCGCCGTGACCATCGCCCGCGGCAGCTCCGACCACGCCGCGACCTACGCCGCCTATCTGCTGGGCAGCCGGCTGGGCGTCGTCACCGCCTCGCTGCCGCCGTCGCTGGAGACGCTGGGCCATTCCGACCTGGACCTGAAGGGCAGCCTGGCCATCGCGGTGTCGCAGTCCGGCCGCAGCCCGGACCTGGTGACGCCGGTGCGCCGGGCCCGCGAGCGCGGGGCGCTGACCGTCGCCATCCTGAACGCGACCGACAGCCCGGCTGCCCAGGCGGCCGAGGTGGTGCTGGACCAGCATGCCGGGCGCGAACGCGCCGTGGCCGCGACCAAATCCTACATCGCCAGCCTGGTGGTCGCCGCCCGTCTGGTGGCCGAATGGGCGGAGGACGTCGAGCTGAAGGCCGCGCTGCAGCGCCTGCCGGAAGCGCTGGAAGGGGCTGTCCGCTGCGACTGGTCGCCTGCGGTCGAGGTCCTGGCGAAGGCCGACCGGATGATGGTGGCGGGCCGCGGCCTGAACCTGGGCGTCGCCCAGGAGAGCGCGCTGAAGTTCAAGGAGACCTGCATCCTGCAGGCCGAGGCGATGAGCGCGGCCGAGATCATGCACGGCCCCAAGGCGCTGGTCGAAGCCGGATACCCGGTGCTGGCCTACGCCCCGAACGACGGCGGGCGGGACAGCGTGCTGAAGATGGCGGCGGAGTTCCGCGGGCTGGGCGCCAACGTCCTGCTGGCCGGTGCGCCGGGGGTCGAGGGCGCCACCCTGCCGCTGCCGCCGCCGCTGCACCCGGCCCTGGACCCGATCCTGGCGATCGGCGCCTTCTACCCCTTCGTCGCCGCCCTGTCGGAGGCGCGCGGCCTGTCGCCCGACGCGCCGCGCAACCTGAGCAAGGTGACCGAGACGGTCTGATTCGGCTCAAATCCGATCGATCGCATCCGGCCGGGGATATTTTCCTGACGGCAAGGCCCGGCCGGCCGATCGAAACGAAGCCGCGACGGGCCGAAGCGCCGGTTCCGCAACAAACGAATTCACGCCGGGCCTGCAATCGCTTTACCCTCTGCCCAAAGTGCGGGCATCCGGCCCGCCGGAGTGAAGAGGGGAGATTCGCATGAGCAGATTCCGCAGCGGGACGCTGGCCTCGGCCCTGGCCATGGCCGTCGTCTTCGGCGGATCGGCCGCCTGGGCCGACGTCACCATCGGGGCGGCCTTCGTGCTGAGCGGCGGCAACGCGCCTTACGGTCTGCAGGAGCGGCGCGGCGTGGAAGCGGCGGTCGAGGCGATCAATGCCGCCGGCGGGGTCAATGGCGAGAAGATCGTGGTCGAGTTCGGCGACGATGCCGGCGACCCGCGCCAGGCCGTGCAGGTCGCCAACGACATGGTCAACAAGAAGGTGGCCATGGTCGTCGGCCACACCCTGTCGGGCGCCACGGTCGCCGCCGCCCCGGTCTATGACGAGGAAGGGATCATCATGATCACCCCCTCGGCCACCGCGGTGGACCTGACCGAGAAGGGCTACAAGACCGTGTTCCGCACGGTGGTCCGCGACGACCAGCAGGGCAAGGTCGCCGGCGGCTACATCGCCGACAAGTTCAAGGACAAGAAGATCGCCTTCGTCCAGGATTCGACCACCTACGGCAAGGGCCTGGCCGACGCCACCAAGGCGGTGGTCAACGCCGCCGGGGTGAAGGAGACGGCGTATGAGACGATCACGCCGGGCGAGCTGGACTATTCGGCCACGATCTCGAAGCTGAAGGCCCAGGGCATCGACGTGGTCTATTACGGCGGCCTGTACAACGAGGCCGGGCTGCTGCTGCGGCAGATGCGCGACCAGGGCCTGCAGGCGCAGTTCATCTCCGGCGACGGCCTGTATGCCCAGGATTTCTGGTCGATCGTCGGCCCGGCCGGCGAGGGCGTGCTGCTGACCATCGACAACCCGCCCGAGACCAACCCGGCGGCGAAGGACGTGGTCGCGGCGCTGAAGGCCAAGAACATCGATCCGGCCGGCTACACCCTCTACGCCTATGCCGCGGTCCAGGTCTGGGCCGAGGCGGCGAAGAAGGCCGGCTCGACCGATCCGGAGAAGGTGGCGGCGGCGCTGCATGACGGCAGCGACTACAAGAGCGTGATCGGCGACATCGCCTATGACGCCAAGGGCGACCGCACCAAGTCCGGCTACGCCCTGTTCAAGCGCGTCGGCACGGCCTTCGAGCCGGCCAAGTAAGCAGCGGACGGACCGATGCGAAGGGGCCGGCCCAGCCGGCCCCTTTTTCTATGGCGGCGGTCGCCGCAGCAGCCGCTCGTCGACCAGGAAGTCGACGCCGCGCAGCCAGGCCGTGTCGGTGTCGCCGCGGATCTGGCCCTGGACATGGGCGACGTACTGGCCGCTGCGCAGGTCGGCGACCCAGATGTCCATGGTCGAGATCAGGGTCGAGATCTTGTGGACGGCGGGCAGCACCGCCAGATCCGCCCCGCTCTCCCGGGCCACGTCCAGCCAGCAGCCGCCGCAGTTGTAGCGGGGCGACGTCGCCGCGACCTTCGCCGCCAGCGGGGCCAGGTCGACCGCCCGGTAGCGGCCGGACTGCTCCAGCTTGCGGGCCAGCTGCCCGGTGGCCAGGGCGATCCGCGCGTCACGGCCGGGCGACGCGGCCTCGCCGCTGGTGTCGGCCAGTTCGAACGGGAACACCACCGTCGGTACGGGCGTCGGCTCGGGCGCCTGGCCGGCGGCGGGGCCGGCGACCAGGACCAGGATCGGGATCAGCCAGCGCCACGGCATCACCGGCCTCCATTGCTGCGAACCCGTCGAGCCTAGGCCGGGAGGCCGGCGGCGGAAACGCGACTTACGGAGGAGACCCCCGGCCCCTTGCGCTTCGCTGCGCCGGGCCCACATTCGCGGAATGCGACGGCTCCGGATCCGGCTCCTGCCCCTGATCGCGTCCGGCCTCGTGCTGGCGGCGGCACCCTCCGCTGCCTCTCCGACATCGACAATCATGACGGCGCCGGCGCCGCGGCTGGATCCGGCCGGGCTGGAGCCGGTGCTGCGGCAGGCGGCGGCGCTGCCGCGGCTGCGGGCGCTGATCATCGCCCAGGACGGGGTGACGGTCACCGAGCGCGCCTTCCGCGGTCCCGGGCTGGACCGGCCGGTCAACATCAAGTCGGCGTCGAAGTCGATCCTGTCGGCGCTGGTCGGCATCGCCATCGAGCGCAGAGTCTTCACCGGGCTCGACCAGCCGGTCGCGCCCATTCTGGCCGCCGAGCTGCCGGCGGATCCGGACCCGCTGCTGGCCCAGGTCACCATCGACCATCTGCTGTCGATGCGCGCCGGGCTCGACCGCACCTCCGGTCCCAATTACGGGCGCTGGACCAGCAGCCCGGACTGGGTGCGCTACATCCTGTCCCGGCCCTTCATCGACCGGCCCGGCGGGCGGATGCTGTATTCGACCGGCGACAGCCACCTGCTGTCGGCGGCCCTGACCCGGCTGACCGGCCGCAGCACGCTGGCGCTGATGCGCGACTGGCTGGGCCGGCCGCTGGGCATCACCATCCCGGACTGGCCGCGCGACCCGCAGGGCATCCATGTCGGCGGCAACGACATGGTGCTGTCGCCCCGCGCCCTGCTGCGCTTCGGCGAGCTGTACCGCCGGGACGGCGTCATCGACGGCCGGCGGGTGCTGCCGGAAGGCTGGGTCGAGGCGTCCTGGACGCCGCGCACCCGGTCGCCCTTCACCGGCCATGCCTACGGCTATGGCTGGTTCATCACCGAGGCGCAGGGCCACCCGGTCTACTACGCCTGGGGCTATGGCGGTCAGATGGTCTATGTCGTGCCCGATCTCGGCCTGACCGTGGTCATGACCTCGGACCCGACGGCCCGGTCCCGGGACGGCTATCTCGAACAGCTGCACGGGCTGCTGACCGACGGCATCGTCCCGGCGGCGGAGCCGCGCCCGGCGGCCGCACCGGCGCGCTTCTAGAATGCGAGCCCGGTCTTGAAGATCTCGACCGCGTAGAAGGCGAGCTCGCCGTCCAGCGCGCGCTGGATGTTGGCGGCTTTGCGGAAGCCGTGCTGCTCGCCCGCGAACAGGACGTAGCCGACCGGCTGGCCCCTGGCCCTGAGGGCGTCGACCATCGCCTCGGTCTGGTTCGGCGGCACCACTTCGTCCTCGTCGCCCTGGAAGAAGATCACCGGCTTCGACAGCCTGTCGGCGTGGAACAGCGGCGACCGTTCGCGGTAGCGCTCGGCCTCCGCCGGGTACGGGCCGATCAGCCAGTCGAGATAGCGCGACTCGAATTTGTGCGTGTCGCGCGCCAGGGCGGCCGCGTCGCTGACGCCGAAATGGCTGGCGCCGCCGGCGAAGTAATCGTCGAAGGCCAGCGCCGCCAACGCGGTGTAGCCGCCGGCGCTGCCGCCGGTGATCACCGACCGGGCGGCATCGGCCAGGCCCTGCGCCGCCAGGTACTTGGCGCCGGCGACCGCGTCCTCGACATCGACCACGCCCCAGGCCAGGTTCAGCCGGTCGCGATAGGCCCGGCCGTAGCCGGTGCTGCCGCCGTAATTGACGTCGAGCACGGCGATGCCGCGGCTGGTCCAGTACTGGATGCCGAGGTTCAGCGTCGAGGACGCGGCGGAGGTCGGTCCGCCGTGGATCTTCACCACCAAGGGCGGCACGTCGCCCGGCGGCGCCGCATGGTCCGGGCTGGTCGGCGGGTAGTACAGGCCGTGGGCGGTGCGGCCGCCCGCGGTGGGGAACTCGACCGGCCGGGCCGCGGCGAAATAGCCGCGCAGCGCCTGGTCCTCGCCGATCTCGGTCGACCGCTTCAGCACCTCCCAGCGCCGGGCGGCGAGGTCGAGCCGGACGATCTGGGCAGGGTCGCGCGGCGAGCCGGCGCGGAACACGGCGATCCGCTCGTCGGCGCGGATCGAGCTGATGTCGGTGAAAGGCAGATCGATCGGCGTCAGCGCGCCGGTCAGGAGATCGACCAGGGCCAGCTTGCCCAGGCCGCCTTCGATATAGCTGCACAGCAGGCGACCGGGGCCGGAGAAGGCGTAGGTCGACATCCCGAACACCCATTGCGGCTGGCCGAACTCCGCCGCCATCGGCAGCACCGGCTCGGCCGGGCCGCCCCGGCCGTCGCAGCGCTGCAGGTTCCACCAGCCGGACCGGTCGGCGACGAAGACCAGCCACCGCCCGTCCGGCGACCATTCCGGCTGGAACACCGATTCGCCCGCCCCGCCGGCCAGGGCCAGCGGCGGCCGCGACGGCAGCCCGTCGGCCGCCAGCTCGGCGACGAACAGCGTGGTCTCGACCCAGGGCATGTCCGGATGGTCCCAGGCCAGGAACGCCAGGCGGCTGCCGTCCGGCGACAGCCGGGGCGAGGCGAAGAAGTCGTGGCCCTGGGCCAGGATGCGGATGCTGCCGGCCCCTTCGCCCTCCAGCGGCACCGCGACGATCATGTTGTCGGGATGGGCCCGGCCGGGCCCGTGATGCTCGCCGACGCCGATCCACAGCCGCCGGCGCGGATCCACCAGCCCGTCGGCGAAGCGCCATTCCTCCCCGGCTTCGCCGGCGGCCGCGGTGATGGGAGCCGGCGCCGAGCCCGGCGCCTGGCGATACAGCCGGCGGTCCGGCGGCGTGCCGGCGGGGCCGGCGCGGTCATTCGAGAAGTAGACGGTGTCGTCGGCGACGGTCCAGGCACCGCCGCCATACTCGTGCACCCGGGTGCGGACGTTCACGGCCGGCGGGCTGACCTCGACGACCGAGCCGTCGGGCGCGCGCCGCATCAGCACGCTGCGCCCGCCCTCCTGCGGCCGGCTCTCCAGCCACCAGATGGCGTCGCCGTCCAGCCGCACCTCGGACAGGCCGATCGACTGCGCCACGATCACGTCGGAGGTGATCGGCGACCTCCAGAAGCCATAGGGGGCGGTCCTGATGCCGGTCATCACTGCTCTCCGATCCACGGGACGGCCAGCCTGTCCGATCCGGCCGCGGGTTTCCAGTCCGCAGGCCTACTTCTTCGCGATCACCCAGACCGCACGGACGATGCCCGGGATGTAGCCGAGCAGCGTCAGCAGGATGTTGAGCCAGAAGTGCCCGCCGAAACCGACCTGGAGGAACACGCCGAGCGGCGGCAGCAGGATGGCGATGACGATCCGGATCAGGTCCATGCGCGTCCTTCGGGTGCGGACGGGGGGTCAAGGCGCCCGGGCGGATGATGCCACCCGCCCGGACCGGCGGTCACTGCATCGGTTGCGGCTGGGTCTGCCGCTCGGGCGGGACCGACTGCTGAATGCCCTGGCCGGCCTTCTGGGTGTCCTGGCCGAAACCGCGGACGGTGTTCTCGCAGGCGGCCATGCCGAGGCCGGCGGCCAGCAGCCCGGCGATGAGAACGATGCGTGCGATCATGGGCTTCTCCTCAAGCTTGGGAAACCGATCCGAGACGGACCGGTCAGGTAACGGCCCCTCGGCACCGGGAGTTCCGAGGGTGCCGCCGGTGTCAGCGCACCAGGAACCGGCCGATCGCCAGGCCGGCGGCGAAGGCCAGGCCGAGGGCGGTCAGCGGCCGCTCCGCCACCTGGCCCTTGATCTCGCCGGTCGCGGCCTCCGCCGCGTGGCCGACGCGGCGCGCGCCCCATCGGCCGGCATCCTGCGCGGCGCCGCCGGCGCGGCCGGCCAGCGCGCCGATCTCCGACCGCAGCTCGGCCAGCGTGCGGGTCAGGGCATCGACATCCTGTTCGAGGTTGCGGGTCGCCATGGTGATTTTCTCCTCTTGGTTGCAACGTCCGGCACGGGACGGCCGTCGCGGCAGCGCCGCGCACCGAGCCCATACGAGAGAAACAGGGGAAATTCAGATCAGTGGCCGCTTCGGCACCGGCGCCTCGGCCCATGCGGCGAGCGACCGCAGGGCACTGGTGTCGTGCACCTGCAGCCTTTTCCGCGCCAGGGTGAAGACGCCGTCTCGATGCAGCCGGCGCAGCACCCGGTTGGTGTGGATCAGCGACATGCCCAGCATGTCGGCGATGTGGCCCTGGGTCAGCGGGAAGTCGAGCGTGTTGTCGCGCACGAGGCCGAGCTGCCGCGCCCGCTTGTAGACCGCGAGCACGATCGTCGCCACCCGCTCCACCCCCGCGCGCTGCCCGACCGACAGCAGGTTGTCGTCGACGATGCCCTCCTCATGCGCGGTCAGCCAGGTGATGTCGTAGGCCAGGCCGGGATGGGCGCGGAACAGGTCCCACAGCCGCCGCCGGGGAAAGACGCAGACCTCGACATCGGTCAGGCATTCGATGCCGTAGTGCGCGCCGGTCTGCGGCGCGATGTGGAAGCCCATGAAGTCGCCGGGCATCAGGATGTTAAGGATCTGCCGGCGCGCGTCCTCCAGCTCCTTGAAGCGGAAGGCCCAGCCGGAGAACAGGGTGTAGAGGTCGCTGTCATCGTCGCCCTGGGACAGGATCTGCGCCCCGGCCGGGTACTTCAGGTTGCCGCGGCGCATGCCGGCGATGAAGTCGATCTCCTCCGCCGTATTGCTCTTGAACAGCGGCAGGCGGCGCAGCGGGCAGGCGTCGCAGGACGTCGCGGCCATCGATCGCATCTCCACATCAAATCAACCGGCGGGTCGCATCGGACGGCCTTCGAATTAAACCCGATGGTCGGAACCGGGTACGTCAAAAGTTAATGCGGCTGCGATCCGCTTCGCCGGCAGGGAACGATGTCCCCCGTCGCTGCAGGCGAGGGGTTGGCCCGGCCGGCACGGCGCGGCATGGTGGCCGCCGACCACAGCGGAGACAGCATGCGTCAGCAACCCATCGCGCCTCGCCGCCGCCTCGGCCGGGCCGCCCTGCTTCTGGCGGCGGCCGCCCTGGCGGCCGGGGAGGCCGCGGCCCAGCAGCCGACGCCGGGCCAGGCCGCCCCGCCCGCAGCATCGGCGGCACCGGCCCAGGTGGTGCCGCAGACCGGGCCGGAATTTCGCCGGGCCGTGACGCTGGGCCGGCAGATCTATGCGATCGACGGCGCCGCAGCCCTGGCCAGCGCGACGCTGCGCAAGGGCGGCATCGACCCGCAGGCCGGCGGCATCGTCGGCTGGGTGACCGAGCCGGCGGCGAACGGCATCCTGGTGCGCTTCGTGCGCCGCGGCAGCCAGGGGCCGGAAGCGGCCTACGACGTCATCGTCGACGCCGGTGGCGGCACCCCCGCCCTGGCCCGCCGCGACGGCGCGCCGCTGACGCCGGACCAGGCCGCCCAGTTCGCGGCGGCGCAGCTGGCGCTGGGACGGCTGGACCAGCCCTGCTCCAAGACCTACCGGCCGGTCGTCTTCCGCGACCCCGGCACCTCGAACTGGCGGGTCTACGCCCTGGCCACGGCCACCGAGCCCGGCGTGTTCATGGTCGGCGGCCACTACCGCTTCCTGGTCAGCCCGGATGGCGGCCGCATCCTGTCCGGCGGCCGGCTGCCGCCGCCCTCCTGCCTGGCCGGCGAGAAGACCGCCGAGGGCCACCCGGCCGTCGCCTTCATGGTGGCCGAGCCGGTCTCGGCGATCCCGACCGAGGTCCATGTCTTCCTGAGCCTGCGCCAGGACCTGCCGCTGATCGTGCTGACCGGGGACGGCAAGCGCTGGCTGGTCGGCAACGGCACCATCGCCACGGTGAAGGAATAGGGCTGCCGGCTACTCGGCCGCCTGCATCGCCGCACCGCGGGCCCGGCGCGGCAGGGCCAGCGCCGCCAGCCCGCCGAGGACGATGCCCAGCACGGCGAGGATGAAGGCGAGGCGGGTGCCGTCGGCGATGGCCAGGCGCAGCGCCTCGCCCTGCTGCCCGGCGATCCCGGCATTGGCGATGGCGATCAGGACGGCCAGGCCGATGGCGTTGCCGATGTTCAGCGTGGTCGAGGCCATGCCGGAGGCGACGCCCTGCTCCTCCGCCGCGACGCCGGAGGCCGAGGCGATCCACATGCCCGTCCAGACGATACCCTGGCCGATGCCGGAGACCACCAGCCCCGGCACCAGCGCGGCATAGCCGGCCGTGGTCGCGAGGCCGATCGCGACGGTGCCGGCCACGCCGATCGCCGCGCCGAGCAGGAGGGTGCTGCGCGTGGTCAGTTTCGTCGCCAGCCTTTCGCCGAATTGGGTGCCTGCGGCGATGGCGAGCGACGGCACGATGAAGGCCAGGCCGGTCTCGAGCGCGCTGAAGCCCATCACGGTCTGGAACAGCACCGTCAGGAAATAGGGCAGCGCGCCGAAGCTGCCCATGTAGATGAAGGTGATCGACATGCCCGCGACCAGGCTGCGGTTGCGGAACAGCCGCATCGGCATCAGCGGGTCGGCGCTGCGGGTCTCGATCAGCACGAAGGCGGCCAGCAGGATGGCGGAGAGCACGGCGGCGGCGACGATCGGGGTCGTGCCCCAGCCCGCCTCCGGCCCCTGCACCAGGACGTAGACCAGCAGGGTGACGCCGGCGGTGGCGGTGAGGGCGCCCGGCAGGTCGAAGCTGCGGCGCGCAGGCCGCGGCGGGTCGCGCGGGATCACCGCCAGTGCGGCGAGGGCGACGATGCCGGCCAGCGGGACGTTGACGAAGAACACCGCCGGCCAGCCGAAATCGTTGGTCAGCACGCCGCCGAGCAGCGAGCCCAGGGTCAGCCCGCTGGCGCCGGCGCCGCCCCAGACCGCCAGCGCCCGGTTGCGCCGCGGCCCTTCCTCGAACAGCCGGTTGACCAGCGACAACGTGGCCGGGAACAGGATCGCGCCGCCGATGCCCTGCACGGCACGGGCGACGATGATCACGCCCGGGCTCCAGGCCAGCCCGCCGACCAGCGACGAGGCGGCGTAGAGGACGAGACCGAGCACGAACATCCGGCGCTGGCCCAAGAGGTCGGCGGCGCGGCCGCCGAACAGCAGGAAGCCGCCGCAGAACACGGTATAGGCGCTGACCACCCATTGCAGCGATTGTTCGGAGAAACCGAGGCCGGCGCCGATCTCCGGCAGGGCCACGAAGACGATGTTGAGGTCGAGCGCGAAGATCAGCTGGGCGAAGGCCAGCAGCGCCAGGCTCCAGCCGAGCGAGCGGTGCCCGGCCACGGACATGGATGCGGACATGGAAGCTCCTTCCGTCGGGTTCGATTCGTCCGACTGTACGCGTTTTATCGTACTATTGAACAGTACTAGAATCTGCGTACTATCGGCGCGAGGTGATCTCCGCGAACCCGTCCGCAAGGGCTAATGGTTTGACTGTACGCGTATCATTGCCTATCTATCGGAGATGATCACGCCGCAGCACCCTGACCGGCATCAGATCCGGCTGGAGAATGTCCTGGCCGCTTTGGGCCATCCGATGCGGCTGACCGTGATCCGCGTCCTGTCGCAGGGCGGCGAGCATGCCTGCGGTACCGTGCTGAAGAACGTGTCGAAATCCACCCTCACCCATCACTGGCGGGTGCTGCGCGACAGCGGCGTGATCTGGCAGCGCCCCTCCGGCCGCGAGAACCTGCTGTCGCTGCGCCGCGACGATCTCGATGCCCGTTTTCCCGGGCTGCTCGACGCACTGATCGGCGCCGTCCGGGCCGATGCCGAGACGGTGCAGGCCAAGGGCTGACCTGACGGCCCGCGGCATCACAGCCATACTTCGTCCACTATCGAAGCGTTCTCGCACCCCGTCGAGGCGACATCGGCCTAGGCTTCCGCCAGCGATGGAGGTCCCGATGAACACCGATGCCGATATCCGCCGGATCTACGAGCAATGGCACGAGACCGTCCGCGGCCGCGATCTCGACGGCCTGGTGGCGCTCTATGCCGAGGATGCGGTGCTGGAGACGCCGCTGATCCTGGCGACCCTGCCGGAGCTCAGGGAAGGCGTGCTGCGGGGGCGGGAGCCGATCCGGTCCTTCTTCGCGGCCGGGCTGCGCACGCTGCAAGGCGAGCTCAGCCGCTGGTACCGCACCGGCACCTTCTACGCCAACGGCCGGCAGCTGGTCTGGGAATACCCGCGCGAGACGCCAGAGGGCGACCAGGTCGACCTGGTCGAGGTGATGGACATCGAGCGCGGGCTGATCGCCCATCACCGCGTCTATTGGGGCTGGGTCGGAGTCCAGCTGCTGGCGCCCGCGCTCAACCGGACCGCCTGACCCTCAGGGCTTCAGGTCCACCGCCGCCCGCCCGCTGCCGTCCATGTAGAAGGGCACCGATTCGTGCTCGTGCACGATCACCCAGCCCTCGGCGGTCCGGCGCAGGCCGAGGGTGAGGCGGAACCAGAGGTCGACCGTCTCGCCGTCGGTCTTGGTGCCGCTCATCCGGGCGAAGCCGTGGCAGAAGGCGACATCGCCGCCGGCCGCGATGTCGAGGTCGCGGATCTCGTAGCCGATCGGCCCCCGCCAGCTCGTGAACCAGCCCTCCACATCCTCGATGCCCGCCTGGTCGGCTGCCAGCGGCGACCCCATGGTGTACAGGGAGTACAGGGCATAGTCGGCCGACTGGCAGGCGACGAAGCCCTTGGCATCCTTGCGGCGCAGCGCCGCCGCGCGCTCCTCGATCAGGGCGCGGATCTCGGCCTTGCTGTCATGCTGGTTGGTCATCTCTTCCTCCATCGCGTCTGGGGTTCCGGCTGCTGGCACCGCGCTGAGCCGGACCACCTGACCCCGGCACCTCAGGGCTTCAGGTCCACCGCCGCCCGCAGGCTTCCGTCCATGTAGAAGGGCACGGATTCGTGCTCGTGCACGATGGTCCAGCCGTCGGCGGCGCGGCGGAGGCCGAGGGTGACGCGGAACCACAGCTCGACGCTCTCGCCGTCGGTCTTGGTGCCGGTCATCCGGGCGAATCCGTGGCAGAAGGCGACGTCGCCGCCGGCGGCGATGCCGAGATCGTGGATCTCGTAGCCGATCGGGCCACGCCAGGTGGCGAACCAGGCCTCCAGCCCCTCGGTCCCCGCCTCCTCGGTCCGCAGCGGCGGCGCCAGGGAGTAGAGGACGTAGTCGGCGGCCTGGCAGGCGACGACGCCCTTGGCGTCCTTGCGGCGCAGCGCCGCCGAGCGCTCCTCGATCAGAGTGCGGATCTCGGCTTCGCCGTCATGCTGGCTGGTCATCTCTTCCTCCATGCGCATCCGGACCATCCGGATGCCTGTCCCGAGGACGAAGCAGGGCCTGCCGATCCGACAGACCCAGCCCCGAAACGAAAAGCCGGCGGAACGATCTTATGACTTGACCGGCGCGTTCATCGCCCAGGCGATGCCGAACGGGTCCTTCAGCCGGCCCCACCGGTCGCCCCAGAACATCACGTCCAGCGGCACCTCGACCGTGCAGCCGGCATCCACCGCCCGCTTCCACCAGGCGTCGATCTCGTCGGCCTTGAGAATGAGCTGCAAAGTGAAGGCCTGCGGCGGCTCGAACCCGAAGCCATGCTCCGGATAGAAATCGGAGATCATCAGCGAGCTGCCGTTGACGTGGGCATGGACATGCATGGTCCGGCCCTGCTCGTCAGGCGGCACCGAATAGACCGTCTTCGCGCCGAAGGCCTTCTCGTAGAACTCGGCGGCCTTCGACGCCCCCTCGACATTGACATAGGCGACCAGGCCGCCGAGGACCGGGGGCGCTGCGTTGTCTGTCGTCATGTCTTCCTCCTGGTTGCTCATCCGCGCCGCGGCGGATGCCGCGGGCCTGCCTCAAGGACGGCCGGGCCGGAGCGGCGCCGACAGCGGTCGCGAAATTTTTTCCGGCCTCAGCCGACCTCTGCGGTTCCGTCCTGCTGCAGCCGGTCGAGATGCATCCGGATATGGGCGGCCTCGGCCGCGGTGTTGGCGAGCGCGATGGCCTGGTTGAAGGCGGTGCGCGCCTCGCCGAACCGGCCGAGCTGCTGCAGCAGCGCGCCCCGCACCCCGAAGAAGTAGAAATAGCCGGACAGGCGCGGCGCCAGCGGTTCGATCAGCTCCAGCGCCGCCTGGGCGCCGTGCAGCTTGGCGACGGCGACGGCGCGGTTCAACGTCACCACCGGCGAGGGCTGCAGCCGCTCCAGCGTGGCGTAAAGCATGTCGATCTGGGCCCAGTCGGTGTCCTGCGCCCGCGCCGCCCGGGCGTGCAGCGCCGCGATCGCCGCCTGGACCTGGTAGGGGCCAGGGCTGCGATGGCGGATCGCCTTGTCGATCAGCGCCAGCCCTTCGGCGATCATGGCCCGGTTCCAGAGGGTCCGGTCCTGGTCCTCCAGCAGCACGATGCTGCCTTCGGCATCGAAGCGCGCCGGGGCCCGAGAGTGCTGCAGCAGGAGCAGCGCGGTGAGGCCTATGATCTCGGGCTCGGCCGGGAACAGTCGCAGCAGCAGCCGGGCCAGGCGGATCGCCTCCTCACACAGCGGTGCGCGCAGCGGCGCCTCCTCGCTCTTGGCGGCGGAATAGCCCTCGTTGAACACCAGGTAGATCATGGCGGCGACCATGGCCAGGCGCTGCGCCCGCTCCGGCGCGCCCGGAGTCTCGAACGGCACGCCGGCGTTGGCGACCTTGGCCTTGGCCCGGGTGATGCGCTGTTCCATCGCGCTCTCGCCGACCAGGAAGGCGCGGGCGATCTGCCGGACCGAAAGGCCGGAGACGATGCGCAGCGCCAGCGCGATCTGCTGCGTCGCCGGCAGGTCGGGATGGCAGCAGATGAACAGCAGCCGCAGGATGTCGTCGCGGTACTCGGCGCCGTCCAGCCGCTCGGCCAGATCGGCCTCGGCGTCCCCGAGGTCGGACAGCAGCTCGTCCGGCGGCAGCGGCTCCTGCTTCCGGCCGCGGCGCGCACCGTCGAGCGCGGCGTTGCGGCCGACAAAGATCAGCCAGGCGGCCGGGTCGCGCGGCGGCCCCTTCTGCGGCCAGGTCTTCAGCGCCCGGAGACAGGCCTCCTGAAACGCCTCTTCCGCCGTGTCCAGGTCCCGGAAATAGCGCAGCAGCGCGCCGAGCGCCTGGGGGCGGGCAGAGGCGAAGGCCGTGTCGATCCAGGCGAGGTCGGTCATGATCCAGCGGTTCCCGGCTTGAAGATGCGGATCGGGCGGATCTCATAGGATCCCCCGGGATTGGCGTTCGCGAGGTCGCGCACGATGTCCAGCACCTCGTCCAGCGAGGCGCAGTCGAAGGTGTAGAACCCGAGAAGCTGCTCCTTGGTCTCGGCGAAGGGGCCGTCGATCACCAGCGGCTCGCCCGCGCCCTGGCGCAGGGTGGTGGCGGCGGTGGTCGGCAGCAGCCGGGCAACGGGCCCGATCTTGCCCTGCCGGGCCAGCGGCTCCTGCACCGCGGCCAGCCGGGCCATGACGGCGTCGTCTTCGGCCTTGCTCCAGGCCTCGGTCACGGCTTCGTTGTGGTAGCAGAGGACGGCATACAGCATCCGGGTGTTTCCTTCTTCCTCCCGAGGACGAAGAAGTATGCCCGGCGCCGACACGGCCGGCAAAAAATGCGGCAGAGGCTGCTGTCAGCCCTCGCCCAGCTCCGCCAGAGCCATCCCCGCCACAGCCAGGTCGATCGCCGGGTGGTCGCCGTCGTCGAGGCTCCAGACGGCGGACAGGCTCGCGGCGGCCAGCACCCAGCGCAGCAGCCGGGCGCGATCCATCCCCGCCGCCTCGGCCACCACCGTCGCCCGCCGGGCCAGGCGGCCGGGCTGCGTCGCCACGGCCTTATCCGGTCCGGCCAGGGCCGGCGCGCCGGGGAAGCCCATGTCGGGGTTGGTGAAGATGCTGCCGAAATCACAGCCGCGGTCGCCGACCAGATGGCGGGGATCGATCGCCAGCCAGCCGCGCGGGCCGAAATCCAGCACGTTGTCGTGGTGCAGGTCGCCATGCAGGGTGACGATGTCCCGCCGTTCCGCCAGCAGCTCGCGGGCGACGGCGGCGGCGCGGGCCACGACGCCGCCATGGCGGTCGCCGCCCAGGGTCAACGGCTCGAACCATGTCTCCAGCGGCAGCAGCCCGTCCGGCAAGGGCCGGCCGCGCGGCGCGTGCAGCCGGGCCGCGGCGTCGCAGAGGATGCGGCAGGCCTCGTCGTCCTGCCCCTGCAGCGACAGGGCCGTGAGCGAGGCAAGGCCGGTGGCGCGCTCCAGCAGCAGCGTATCGCCGTGCTGGGCCAGCACCATCGCGGCCCCCTCCCCGGTCCAGTACTGCATCAGCAGGCAGCCCAGCTTCTCATCCGCGTTGACCGGCTGCTTGATCATGGCCGGCAGGTCGCCGCAGCGCACCGCCAGCAGCCGGCTGCCATGGGTGACGATCGGCTCGCCGTCCGGCACCAGGTCCCAGCGGGCCAGGTCTTCCTCGAACATCCTCGGTCCTTGGTTACGGCATCGGGGGCAAGGCAGGCGGCTTCAAGGGATGCCTCGTCATCGCCATCTCCGCCAGAGTGTTCCGACAGAGGAGGCCTTCGATGGGATCCCGGATCCGCTTCACCGGCACCGGGCCGGGCGCACGCACCCAGGACGGCTGCGCCGTCGAGCTGTACCGGCGCCTGCCGGCCGACGGCGAGGCGGAGATCGTCGCCGCCGTGGTCCCGGCCGGCGGCGCGATCCTGGAGCTGGGCTCGGGGCCGGGCCGCGTCACCCACGCGCTGGTCAGCCGCGGCTACGCCGTGACTGCCGTCGACAACTCAGCCGAGATGCTGGCCCATGTCCGGGGCGCGGAGACGGTGCTGGCCGATATCGAGGATCTCGACCTCGGCCGCAGCTTCGACGCGGTGCTGCTGGCCAGCACGCTGATCAACTTCCCCGAGGCGCAGACCCGCGCCGCCTTGCTCGCCGCCTGCCGGCGCCATGTCCGGCCCGGCGGCGCGGTGCTGATCGAGCGGCGCAATCCCGCCACCTTCGCGACGCTGCAGCCAGGGCCGGCCGGAGAGGAAGCCGGCATCCGCCATGTCATCGAATCGGTGCGGCATGAGGGGCCCCTGTCCCATATCGTCCTGCGGTCGGAAGCAGCCGACGCGGCGTGGACGCAGAGCTACACCTGCGAGTTGATCGACGATGCGCAGATGACGGAGGCGCTAACCGCCGCTGGGCTGCGGCTGGTGCGCTGGCTCGACCCGCCGCGCCGCTGGGCGCTGGCGGAGCCGGCGTAGCCCCTACAGCAGCGATCCCTGCTCCGGCTTCGGGTCCGGCGCGCGGGCGGGCCGGTGCGGGCGGCTGCCGCCGATCACCGCCGGGGCCTCGCCGTCATGGAAGTGAATGGTCACCGCCCGGCCGGGCGTCGCTTCCTGGATCGATCCCAAGGCATGGCCGGTCGCCGGGTCCTGCACCAGGGCGTAGCCGCGGCGCAGCACGCCTTTATAGGAATAGCTCTCCAGCAGCCGGCCGGCGGCGGCCAGGCGCGCGGTGCGGTCGGCCAAGGCACGCTGCACCGGCTCCGGCCGGAAGCGGCCGGACAGGGTGTGGAAGCGCTCGGCCGGACGGTGGGTCAGGCGGGTGCCGCAGGCGGTCAGCCGGTCGTCGAGCTGGGCCAGATGCCGTGCCGTCTCCGCCACTTGGCGGCGCGGATGCGGCAGCCGGGCGCCGAGCTCCGCCAGCCAGCCGCGGCACCGCTCGACCCGGCCGAGCGCGGCCCGGTCCAGCCGCTCGCCGCGGTCGTCCAGCCGCTGCATCGCCGTCTCGATCAGCCGCGCCGGGTCGCCCAGGCCGCGGCGCAGCGCGTCGAGCCGGGTACGGTTCTCGCCGAACAGCCGGGCGGTGCCGGCTTCGAGGCGGCGGGCGCAGTCCAGCACCCGGCCCAGCAGCTCGGCCCGCACCGGCACCGCCATCTCCGCCGCCGCGGTCGGGGTCGGGGCGCGGCGGTCGGAGGCGAAGTCGATCAGGGTGGTGTCGGTCTCGTGGCCGACGGCGGAGATCAGCGGGATGGCGCTGGCCGCGGCCGCGCGCACCACGATCTCCTCGTTGAACGGCATCAGGTCTTCCAGGCTGCCGCCGCCGCGGGCGACGATCAGCAGGTCGGGCCGCGGCACCGGCCCGCCCGGCGGCAGGGCGTTGAAGCCCTCGATCGCCGCCGCCACCTGGCCCGCCGCGCTTTCGCCCTGCACCGCCACCGGCCAGACCAGGACATGGCGCGGGAAGCGGTCGGACAGGCGGTGCAGGATGTCGCGGATCACCGCGCCGGTCGGCGAGGTGACGACGCCGATCACCCGCGGCAGGAACGGCAGCGCCCGCTTGCGCGCGGCCTCGAACAGCCCTTCGGCGGCGAGGCGGCGGCGGCGCTCCTCCAGCATCTTGAGGATGGCGCCCTCGCCCGCCAGCTCCATCTGCTCGATCACCATCTGGTACTGCGAGCGCGAGCCGTAGATGGTCAGCCGGCCGGTGCAGATGACCTCCATCCCCTGCTCCGGCCGCACCATCAGGCGCGGCAGCTGGCCCTTCCAGATCACCGATTCGAGGGTGCAGCTGTCGTCCTTGAGCGTCAGGTAGACATGGCCGGAGCGCGGCACCGTGACCTTGCCGATCTCGGCGCGCACGCGGACCATGCCGAACTCGCCCTCGATCGTGCGCTTCAGCGCGCCGGTCAGCTCGGCGATGGTGAATTCCGGCAGGTTGGAGCCGGGGCGGCCGGCGGGGGCCGGGGGGGTGTCGTTTTGCTCGGTCATGCTGCGGCCACCATGCTAAACCGCTCCGCACGACACAAGAGGCCCGCTCGGTTGGGCAATCGGTCGAACAGGAAATGAGCTTTTCCTTTCCTGTCATTGCCGGGCTTGACCCGGCAATCCAGAGGGTGTCGACGCTCTCTGGATGCCCGGGTCGAGCCCGGGCATGACAGGTTGGGGATTGTCCTCGTTCCCGCCGATCGCTTCCCGGCCGGGCAATGGAGAAGAGACGAGTTCGATGCGCATCCTTCTGGTCGGCGGCGGCGGCCGCGAACATGCCCTGGCCTGGGCGATCGCCGCCTCCCCCCTGTGCACCACGCTGTTCTGCGCGCCCGGCAATGCCGGCATCGCCAAGGAGGCGACCTGCGCGCCGGTGGCGGCCGAGGATGTCGACGGGCTGGTCCGGTTCGCGCAGGAGAATACGATCGACTTCGTCGTGGTCGGGCCCGAGGCGCCGCTGGTGGCGGGGCTGGTGGACCGGCTGACCGGGGCCGGGATCAAGGCGTTCGGGCCGACGGCAGCGGCCGCGGCGCTGGAGGGGTCGAAGGGCTTCACCAAGGACCTCTGCGCCAAATACGACATCCCGACCGCGCGCTACCGCCGCTTCACCGACGCGACCGAGGCCAAGGCCTACGTCGCCATCGAGGGCGCGCCGATCGTGGTCAAGGCCGACGGGCTGGCCGCCGGCAAGGGCGTGGTGGTGGCGCAGAGTGTCGAAGAGGCCCAGGCCGCGGTCGATGCGATGCTGACCGAGGGCGGCTTCGGCGCCGCCGGCGCCTCGATCGTGGTCGAGGAATGCCTGGTCGGGCCGGAGCTGAGTTTCTTCGCCCTGTGCGACGGCGAGACCGCGCTGCCGCTGGCCACCGCCCGCGACCACAAGCGCGCCTTCGACCACGACCAGGGCCCGAACACCGGCGGCATGGGCGCGGTGTCGCCGCACCCGCTGGCAACGCCGGAGCTGGAGGCCCGGATCATGGCCGAGATCGTGCAGCCGACGCTGCGCGCCATGGAGGCGGAGGGCACGCCGTTCCGCGGCATCCTGTTCGCCGGGCTGATGCTGACCGAGCGCGGGCCGCAGCTGATCGAGCACAATGTCCGCTTCGGCGACCCGGAATGCGAGACGCTGCTGCCACGGCTGAACTCCGACCTGCTGACCGCCCTGATCGCGGCGGCCGACGGCGAGCTGCGCCACCTGACCCTGCGCTGGCGGCCGGAGGCGGCAGTGACGGTGGTGATGGCGGCGAACGGCTACCCCGGCAGCTACAAGAAGGGCAGCCCGATCCGGGCGCTGGACCAGGCGGGGCAGGTGCCCGGCACCATCGTGTTCCACGCCGGCACCAAGGCGGAGGCCGACGGCACGGTCACGGCCCAGGGCGGCCGGGTGCTGGCGGTAACGGCGCTGGGCGCCGACATCGCCGAGGCCCGGTCGCGGGCCTACCAGGCGGTCGACCGCATCGACTGGCCCGAGGGCTTCTGCCGCCGGGACATCGCGGTGTGACGCGCGTTTTGAAAGCGGTGGCCCGATCGGCGTAGACTGCCCTGATGAGCAAGGCTTTCACCAAAGAGACCGACAGCGAGGAGGAGCTGGACGATGCGCCGGCGCCTTTGCCAGCGGGATCGAAGAACTACATCACGCCCGAGGGCTTCCAGCGGCTGCAGGACGAGCTGAAGCAGCTGTGGCGGGTCGAGCGGCCGAAGGTGGTCGAGGTGGTGTCCTGGGCCGCCGGCAACGGCGACCGGTCGGAGAACGGCGACTACATCTACGGCAAGAAGCGGCTGCGCGAGATCGACCGCCGGGTGCGGTTCCTGACCAAGCGACTGGAGATCGCCGAGGTGGTCGACCCCGCGCGCCAGACCAACCGCGACCGGGTCTATTTCGGCGCCACCGTGACCTATGTGGACGGCCAGGACCGCGAGCGCACCGTGCGCATCGTCGGCATCGACGAGACCCGGCCGGAAGAGGGCGAGATCAGCTGGATCTCTCCCCTCGCCCGCGCCCTGATGCGGGCGCAGGAGGGCGACGTGGTCGAGGTCCGCGCCCCGGGCGGGGTCGAGACCGCCGAGGTCATCGAGATCCGCTACGACAAGAGCTGAGACGTCAGGCGGCGCTCGCCGCCGCCCACAGCGCGGCCAGCGCCTCGATGCCGGCCTGGTCCTCGGCGTCGAAGCGGCCGGGCAGCGGGCTGTCGAGGTCGAGGACGCCCAGCACCTTCCCCTCCCGCAGCAGCGGCACCACCAGCTCGGACCGCGAGGCGGCGTCGCAGGCGATGTGGCCGGGAAAGGCATGCACATCCGGCACCAGCACCGACTCGCGCCGCTCCGCCGCCGTGCCGCAGACGCCGCGGCCGAGCGGAATGCGGATGCAGGCCGGCTTGCCCTGGAACGGCCCGAGCACCAGCTCACCGCCCTCGCGCAGCAGGTAGAAGCCGGCCCAGTTCAGGTCCGGCAGGCCGTGATAGATCAGGGCCGAGAGGTTGGCGGCGTTGGCGATGGCATCGGTCTCGCCATGGAACAGCCCCTCCGCCTGGGAGAGCAGGTCGCGATAGGCCTCGGCCTTCGGCAAAGCGGGATCGGGGCGTGCGGTCTGGAACATCGGTCGGTCTTCCTGTCGATCGCCTGGAACATAGGCACGGGAACGTCCGGCGGAAAGCCTCAGAGGCCCTCGACCATCGCGCGGGCAGCGCGGATTTTCTCCTCGTCGCGCTTGTAGAAGGTCCATTGCTTGATCCGCTTCGGCACCACCAGGCCGGACTGGACCAGGACGCGCATGTGCTCGCTCAGCGTCGGCTGGCTGATGCCGAGCTTGTCGGCGATGAACACGCCGCACACCCCGTCCTCGACCAGGTCGCCATCGGCCTGCTGCGGGAAATGCGCACGCGGATCCTTCAGCCACTCCAGGATCTGCAGGCGGCGCTCATTGGCCAGGGCGCGAAAGAGATTGGCTGGATACATTTCGGCACTTTGCCAATGGCCAAACTCCTGTCAAGACTCGGTGCGATTTCGACCCGACAGGAGGCCGTGATGCGCCGCTTCGCCTTCGAGACCGTGGACGTGTTCACCGACCGCCGCTTCGGCGGCAACCAGCTCGCGGTGTTCCCGGATGCGCGCGGCCTGTCGGACGGCGAGATGCAGTCGCTGGCCGCCGAGTTCAACCTGAGCGAGACGACCTTCGTGCTGCCGCCGGAGGACCCGGCGCATTCGGCGCGGGTGCGGATCTTCAACCGGACCTACGAGATGCCCTTCGCCGGCCATCCCAATGTCGGCACCGGCTGCGTCCTGGCCCGGCACGGGCTGGACCGCGACGGCGTGCTGCTGTTCGAGGAGCTGTCGGGCCTGGTCGAGGTGCGGGTCGAGCGCGACGCGGCCGGGGCCGTGACCGGCGCCGTGATCGCAGCGCCGCAGCCGCTGTCGACGCTGATGGAGCTGCCGGCCGAGGCGATCGCCGCCTGCGCCGGCCTGGCCCCGTCCGACATCATCACCAAGGCGCACCAGCCGGTGCTGGCCTCGGTCGGCATCCCCTTCGTGCTGGCCGAGGTGACGGGCGAGGCGCTGACCCGCGCCACCATGGACATCGCCGCCTTCCGCCGTACCCAGGAACAGAACCTGGCGGTGGGCCGGCGCCTGTCGCTGCATCTCTACGCCCGCGACCCGGCCGCGCCGGACATCGCGGCGCCGGGCGGGGCCCGCATCCGCGCCCGGATGTTCGCGCCCCTGTCCGGCACCTATGAGGACCCGGCGACCGGCAGCGCCAACGCCACGCTGGGCGCCCTCTTGCTGTCGCTGTCCGGCGCCGAGGCGGGCCAGGCCGAGATCGTCCAAGGCGTGGAGATGGGCCGCCCGAGCCTGCTGCTCGTCGCCGCCCGCCGCGCCGCGGACGGCATCCGCGCCACCGTCGGCGGCGGCTGCATCCCGGTGCTGAAGGGCGAGGCGGAGGTTTAGGGTGGACTGCACCCCTGGACTGAGACAGAAGAATTAGGGTGACATGGGCGATCGGAGGCTGAATGCCCGACAAGCCCAGGATTTCCACACGTAGTTT
>NZ_JBHYMS010000024.1:0-95603 GCF_042743185.1 Inquilinus sp. NPDC058860
GTGCCGCTGGATGGCCACGCCCCTTCGGGGCTCGCCATGACGGGTTAATCGTCCGGCCCGCCGGTATCAAATCTCAGAGGCTCTGCCGGGGTTCTGTCTCGAACCTGCTCGAAGACCGCGAAATCCTCGTCGGTGAGGCCCGACGCCCGGCCGATTTCAGCCAACAGGGTTCCCAGCTTGATCCGGTCTTCCGGCTCCGCGGCTCCTTCCGGGATGCCGCCGATTTCCGCCTCTGCGTCACGCTTACCGATCACCTCAGCCTCCTTTGCGACAACCGCCCCAGCCCCTACCCCTGCCCCGCCGTGGCGAAGGCCCGGCCGATCAGCGCCTTGGCGTCGTCCTGCACCTGCCGCAGGTGGTCCTCGCTGCGGAAGCTCTCGGCATAGATCTTGTAGACCTCCTCGGTGCCCGAGGGCCGGGCCGCGAACCAGCCGTTCTCGGTCGCCACCTTGATGCCGCCGAAGGGCTGTCCGTTGCCGGGCGCCTTGGTCAGCGTCTGTGTCACCGGGTCGCCGCCGAGCCGGCTGGCGCCGAGCCCCTCCGGCGTCAGGGCCTTGAACACCTGCTTCTGCGCGCTGCTGGCCGGCGCATCGGTGCGGGCATACCAGGCGGTGCCCAGCTCCTGCGTCAGGCCGGCGTAGAGCTCGCTCGGGTCGCGGCCGGTGACGGCGGTGATCTCCGCGGCCAGCAGGCCGAGGATGATGCCGTCCTTGTCGGTGGTCCACACCGTGCCGTCCTGGCGCAGGAAGGAGGCGCCGGCGCTCTCCTCGCCGCCGAAGCCGACCGACCCGTCGCTCAGCCCCTCGACGAACCATTTGAACCCGACCGGCACCTCCAGCAGGCGGCGGCCGAGCTTGGCGGCGACGCGGTCGATCATGCTGCTGCTGACCAGCGTCTTGCCGATGGCGCTGTCCGCCCGCCAGCCCTTGCGGTGCTGGAACAGGTAGGCGATCGACGCCGCCAGGAAGTGGTTCGGGTTCATCAGCCCGGCGGTGCGGGTGACGATGCCGTGGCGGTCGGCGTCGGTGTCGTTGGCGAAGGCCACGTCGAATGTGTCCCGCAAGCCCAGCAGCCGGGTCATGGCGTAGGGCGACGAGCAGTCCATGCGGATCTTGCCGTCCCAGTCGGCCGTCATGAAGCGGAAGGTCGGGTCGACGATGTCGCTGACCACGGTCGCGGCGATGCCGTACCGGTCGATCAGCGGCGTCCAGTAGTGCACCGCCGCGCCGCCCAGCGGGTCGATGCCGATCTTCACGCCGGAGGAACGGATCGCCTCCAGGTCGACGACGCTGCCCAGGTCGCCGACATAGCCATCGACGTAGTTATGCCGGTGCGTGGTCGCCGCCTTCAGGGCGCGCGCCAGCGGCACCCGCTTCACCCCGTCCAGGCCCTTGCCGATCAGCTCGTTCGCCGTGCGCTCGATCCAGCCCGTCACCTCGGTGTCGGCCGGTCCTCCGTTCGGCGGGTTGTATTTGAAGCCGCCATCCTCCGGCGGGTTGTGCGACGGGGTGACGACGATGCCGTCGGCCAGGCCCGAGGTGCGGCCGCGGTTGTAGGTCAGGATGGCGTGGGAGATCACCGGCGTCGGGGTATAGCCGCCGTCGCGGTCGATCATGGTCTCGACCCCGTTCGCCGCCAGCACTTCGAGGGCGCTGGCCAGCGCCGGCTCGGACAGCGCGTGGCTGTCGATGCCGATGAACAGCGGCCCGTCGATCCCGGCGCGCTTGCGGTGCAGGCAGATCGCCTGGGTGATGGCGAGGATATGGTCCTCGTTGAAGCTGCCGGCGAAGGCGGAGCCGCGATGGCCGGAGGTGCCGAAGGCGACGCGCTGCGCCGGGTTCGCGGGGTCCGGCCTGATCGTGAAATAGGCGGTCACCAGCCGCGGCAGGTTGACGAGATCGGACGGATCGACGGGCTTTCCTGCGAGCGGGCTCACCATCTGCATCTCCCCTGGGCTTCTGTCGTCGAGGACATAGGCAAATTGCGCCAGCCGTCATCGGCTGTCGAGAACGGGCGCCTCGGTTTTTGCTTTCACCCGCCTGCCGGGTGCGGGCAAATGGACGGGGCAGCAGGGACGACGCCTTGGACCGGATCGACAGCGCCGAGGGCAGGACGGCCGGGGGCCGCACGCGGGCGCGCTGGCAGCGCGACCCGGAGGGCATGCGCCAGCGCATCCTCGCGGCAGCGCTGGCCGAGTTCACCCGGCACGGCTTCGGCGGCGCCCGGATCGACCGCATCGCCGCGGCCGCCGGCGCCAACAAGCGCATGCTCTACTACCATGTCGGCAACAAGGAGACGCTGTACCTGGCGGTGCTGGAGGCGACCTATGCCCGCATCCGCACCGCCGAGCGCGCGCTGAACCTGGAGAGCCTGGCGCCGGACGCCGCCATCGCCCGGCTGGTCGAGTTCACCTGGAGCTATTTCCTGGAGCACCCGGAATTCCTGATCATGCTGAACCAGGAGAACCTGTACCAGGCCCGGCACCTGAAGAAGTCGCCCAATGTCCGCCCGCTGCACTCGCCCTTCGTCGAGATGATCGGCGAGGTGCTGGCCCGCGGCGTCGCCGCCGGCGCGTTCCGGGCCGGGATCGACCCGGTGCAGCTCTACATCTCGATCGCCGGCCTGGCCTATTTCTACGTCTCGAACCGCTGGACGCTCTCCGTCATCTTCGACCGCGACCTGTCCGCGGCGGAGGCGCGGGCCGAGCGCCTGGCCCACATGACCGACCTGGTGCTGTCGGCGCTGAGGGTGTGAGGCGGCGACCGTTCGCGGCGGATGGGAGAGCAGGCAGAGCCGCAGCGTTTTGGCATGGCGTCTGTGCGCCGATATCGTTGAAAAAGTCAGGCCGCCGTCTTCACTCGCAACAAAAGACCTGGAGACGGATGCCTCACCGTTCTCCTAGTGAACGCGCTTTTCGCTATGGCCTTGTCCGGCGAAACCGGAGATGCTGCCGTGCATTGCAGAGGGGGATTAAGGAATCGGCTGTTTGATGATCAAATTTGTCCGCCCGGTCGAAGCGGGGTTCCGCGAGGGCGCTGCGACGCGATGAGCATCACCCTTCTCGACATACCGGCTCCGCCAGCCCCGGGCGGCCCGCTGGCAGCCGACCAAGCGCTACAGGGCACGCGCTTTCCGCCGCAGCAGCAGATTTTGCTCTACGGACCGGATGAATGGGAAACCTTCGTTCAGGAGTGGGCTCATTACACTCTCAAAACGATCTACGTCCAGGTGCAGCGATTCACCGGCGCAGGCGACCGGGGGATCGATATCGCTGGTTTTGCCGACAGCCATAAGCTGATGGGTGTTTGGGATAATTACCAGTGCAAGCACTACGACCACGGCCTTTATCCGAGCGATATCTGGATCGAGGTCGGAAAGATGCTTTGGTACACCTTCAAAGGTGAATTCAAACCACCGCGGCATTACTACTTTGTCGCGCCTCGCGGCGTCGGGACGACTCTCAACGGCTATCTCTCGAACGCGGCGCAATTCAGGACCGAACTGATTGCAAATTGGGACAAAAGCTGCCGCACGAAAATCAGTGCTTCACAGGCAATCGACCTGACCGGGGCATTCTTGGACTATGTGAATTCTTTCGATTTCACAATTTTTGACGCCAAAACATCGCTGCAACTGGTCGAAGATCACAAGAGCTGCGCCTGCCACGCCGCCCGCTTTGGCGGGGGGCTGCCGGAGCGGCCCTCCCCGCCCCGACCGCCGGAGGCCATTGACGCCGTCGAGAGCCGGTATGTAGAGCAGCTGATGGAAGCGTACACGGATCACACCAAACAGGCCGTCTCTGTCGCCGTATTGAACGAATGGCCGAAGCTGAAAGACCATTTTCTCCGACAGCGCGTCGGCTTCTATCACGCGGAATCGCTGCGGATTTTCGCGCGCGACAGTGTCCCGCCGGGCACCTTCGAGTCGATGCAGGAGGACATTTATACAGGCGTGATCGATACGCATGACTCGGCCCATGCCGACGGGTTCGAGCGCGTCCGCGCGGTCACCAAGGCCGCCCGAGACATGCAGATCACTGCGAATGCCCTGATCGCCAGATCCATGCCGGCAGACCGGGATGGCATCTGTCACCAGCTTGCCAACGAGGACCGGTTGCGGTGGAAGAGTTCGTAGCGCACGGTCGGGGCAGACCGGCGACCTTCAACGGCCCCCTCGAGGCAGGCGTGCGCGCTGTTGCCATCCTGATGGCTGCGCACCCGCTGTCGTTCGACCTGCAAAGGCTGATCGCGTTCGATCATCTTCTAGTCCACACCGGGGAACTCATCGGCGGACCGGCCAGCCTCCACCCGCCGGCGCCAATGAACATGCACACGGCCGAGCTACTGGTTCGCCGCGGTCTCGTCGAGCGAGGGCTTCTCCTGATGATGACCCGCGATCTTGTGCGGCGTGAGGCTGGCGAAGCCGGCTTCCGATACAGGGCCGGCGAGAACGCGGCGCCCTTCTTCTCCATCGTCGCATCGAACTATGTCGCCGCCCTGCGCGACCGAGCCGGTTGGCTGGTCGATCTCCTGGGCAGTTACACAGACCTGGAGTTTCGCGCCTTCATGCGGGGCTATTTCGATCATTGGATCGAGGAGTTTCAGGTGGCCGAGCAAAGCCGGGGAGCGGAAGCATGAGCCCGATCGGCTTCCGTCTTCGCCATCTTGTGTTTCTGGCCCCCAGTTCCGGCCGTTCGGCTGCATCGATCCAGTTCGGTCCGGGCCTGAACATCGTCTACGGCGCCTCCGACACCGGAAAATCCTTCTTGGTGGAGGCGATCGATTTCATGCTCGGTGGCAAGGGGCCGTTACGCGACATCCCGGAACGCGTCGGCTACGACCGCATCCTGCTCGGAATCGAAACGCTCGCCGGTGAGAAATACACAATCTTCCGAAGCATCGATGGCGGCCGCTTCAAAGTCTGGCCAAGCCTGCACATGGAGGAACCTACCGCCGACGTTCAGGTCCGTGAGCTGAGCGAGCAGCACAGCGACCGCAACACCGACAATCTGTCCGCATTCCTGCTGGAGATCTCGGGCCTGATAGGCAAGCGGGTGCGGAGGAACAAGCGCGGCGACACCAACAGCCTGAGCTTCCGCAATATCGCCCGTCTGCTGATCGTGACCGAGACGGAAATCACGGATCAGCGGTCGCCCCTGTCAGACGGCAATCCAACGGCTGACACGCCCAATTTCGCGACCTTCAAGCTGATGCTGACCGGCACAGACGATTCCGCGCTTGTGCCGGCCGCGCCGCCGACGCCGGAAGATCAGACGCGCGAGGCTCAGGCCGAGTTGCTGGATCAGTTGATCGGCGAATACCGCGAGCGGCTCAAGGAGCTGACCAGCTCGCCGAAGGAACTGAACGACCAGCTCAGCCGCATCGATACCTCGCTGCAGCAGCACAGCGCCCAGCTCGCTTCCACGGAGGCCGGATTCCGCGGGTTGTCGCTGCGCCGCCGCGAGCTGCGGGAGCGGTTGGAGCAGGAGAATGACCGGCACGCCGAAATCGCGTCCCTGCTGGAGCGTTTCCGGCTGCTGAACAGGCACTACGACTCGGATGTCGAGCGGCTGGGCGCCATTGAGGAAACGGGCACGCTGTTTGTCGCCCTCGGCCAGACGGCTTGCCCTGTGTGCGGCGCCGATCCGGCCCACCACAGGAAAGATACGGACTGCGACGGCAATGTGGACGCCGTCGTGGCCGCCGCGTGGGGCGAAATCGCCAAGATCGCCCTGCTTCGCACCGAGCTGACCGAAACGATCGCGGGGCTTGAGCGGGAGAGCCAAGCGCTCGATCTCTCCATGCCAAGAACCGGGGCACGGCTTCAAAAGATCTCCTCGGAGATCGATACGCTGATATCCCCCCAGCTCTCTCGTTTGCGTGCGACCTACAAGGATCTGGCCGACAAGAAGGGCGAGGTCCGGGAGGCCATCAGCCTGCTCCGCACCATCGAGGACGTCGAACAGCGACGCGCCGAACTGGAGCGCCAGACGGATGAACAGAGGGGCACTGCCGTGGCGGACGGCGATCTTCCCGCTTCCGTCGCTGAGCAGTTTGCTCTTCAGGTCGAGCACATTTTGAAGGAGTGGCACTTTCCCGGCGCCGAGCGGGTATTTCTCGATCCGAAAACACGGGACCTCGTGATTGGAGGAAAGCCCCGCACCGCCCGGGGCAAAGGGCTGCGGGCGATCACCCATGCCGCCTTCACGATCGGGCTGCTAGAATGCTGCCGTACCCGCCAGACCCCGCATCCGGGCTTCGTGGTGCTCGACTCCCCGCTCCTCGCCTATCGCGCGCCGGAAGGGACGGACGACGATTTGAGGGGCACCGATCTCAAGGACCGCTTCTACGGATACCTACTGGCCGAGGCGCCGGACCGGCAAATGATCATCGTGGAGAATGACGATCCGCCGGCAGATATACAGTCCCAGCCGCAGGTCACCATGTTCAGCGGAAACCCGCATAGCGGACGGTTCGGGCTGTTCCCCCTGTCTGGCGGCAATTCTCCGGACGCCTAACCATTTTCGGTCGCGGACGCGTCGGCGTGACTGTCTGCTCCCTAGGAAGCCCGGTAGGCCAATGATCGTCCGCAATTAGACTGACCGGCCCTACAGCCGGAGGTCAGGTCTCGGGTTCCGGAATGTCCGGTTCGGAGCCGCCTTGAGGCCTCCGAAGGTCCGCAATGGGGACGAAGCGTCCATTCGGCCAACACCAGCCGGCACTTCCGTATCGGAATAGGACACGGTCAGCCGGCCGGCGCTGCTGGACCAGGATTTTTCGGCCGGCTCGCGGCCGTGAACACAATGTCTATTGCGTTCATCCGCGATTCTCGTTCATGATATGTTCTATGGACGAGACGCAATCCGACTCCGGCGAGATCCGGCCGACCGATCCCGACATGAAGTGGACCGGGTGGGCGCTGGACACGCTGCGCGAGGTGGTCGCGGTCGACATGCACACCAAGCGCGCGACCTCGACGCGGCAGATGGCGACGCCCCTGGGGCCGGAGACGCCGGATTTCGCGGTGATGCAGTCGCGGCTCTCCCGCTCGGTGCGGCTGTCGATCGCCATGGTCGAGCGGATCCGCGCCGACTATCTGATGCGCCGCGAGGAGCGCAAGGAGTCGGGCGAGCAGGAGCGCCGCCGGCAGCGGCGGGACCAGGCCGTCGAGGCCGCCGTCCGGGCGGTCGCGAATCCCGAGCAGGACTGGGACGTCGATTGCGTGCGGTCGCAGGTGCGCGAGCGGCTGGTCGAGGACGAGATCCTCGACGCGCAGCTCGACACCCTGTCGGCCGAGGAGTTCGTGCGCGAGGTCTGCCGCAAGATCGGCCGCCCGCCACCGTCGATCCCGCTGCCGCGGTGCTGGGACGACGAGGCGGCGACCCATGGCGCCCTGCCGGTGATGATCGCCGTTCGCGAGCCCGCGGAGGGCTTGCCTCAGGCGCGGACCGAGTCCCTCGCCGGCCGCGCCCTGCCGAGGCCGCTGAAACAGGACAGCAGCTGAGCGCGGCTGGTTGTGCAGCCCTCTCTCTCGACATTTCCGACAGTTTGCCTCTTCCGCCGAGCGGAAGGGGTCGGAGGTGCTTGCGCCCCCGGATGAAGAGAGGGGCGGCGAGGCCGGCCCGATCGCGATCTCCCGCTTCCCCCTCTTGACCCCTGCCCCGGTCCACAGCAGGATTTTAACCAACGGGTTAATTTCTGCCGGGCCGATCGAAGCCCGGAGACCGGGAGACGCCGATGGGATCGCGAAGCGCCCGCGACCGCGCTGTTGGTCTGCTGCAGGCCGGCTGGGTCCGGCCGCTGATTCTGCTGCTGATCATCGTCGTGCTGTGGGACCTGGCGATCCGGGTCTTCCGCCTGCCGCCCTACCAGGTGCCGGCGCCGTGGGACGTGATCGTCACCCTGTGGCGCGACGGGCCGGAGCTGCTGTCGCAATCGGTGCCGACCACCGTCGCGACCGTGCTGGGCTTCCTGCTGTCGGCCGCCATCGGCATCCCGACGGCCATGCTGATCGCAGGCTCCCGCACGGTCGAGGCCTATGTCTACCCGCTGCTGGTGTTCTCGCAGTCGATCCCGAAGGTGGCGATCGCGCCGCTCTTCGTCGTCTGGTTCGGCTTCGGGCTCGAGCCCAAGGTGATCTCGGCCTTCCTGCTCGGCGTGTTCCCGGTGGTGGTCTCGGCGGTGCAGGGCTTCAAGTCGCTCGACCCCGACACGCTCGACCTGGCCCGGGCGATGGCCGCCAGCCGCTGGCAGGTGTTCCGCATGGTCGGGCTGCCCGCGGCGATGCCGGCGATCTTCTCCGGCCTCAAGGTCTCGGTGACGCTGGCGGTGGTCGGCGCCGTGGTCGGCGAGTTCGTCGGCGCCAATTCCGGCATCGGCTTCGTGCTGCAGCGCTCGATCGGCAATTTCGAGCTGCCGACCATGTTCGCGGCGCTGGTGATCCTGGCGCTGCTCGGCGTGGTGCTGTTCTGGCTGGTCGATGTCGTCGAGCGCCTGGTGATCCCCTGGCACGCCAGCCGGCGCCGGGAGCTGATCCTCGCCGCCTGAGGCGGCAAACTTGAGATCGCCGCCTGACGCGGCGCACGCAAACACAAGGGGGAGGAAACACCATGATCCGCAGCCTGCTGGTCGCCCTCGGCGTCCTGCTCGCGGCCGGCTCGGCCCAGGCGGCCGACAAGGTCGTGCTGATGCTGAACTGGTACGTCTATGGCGAGCACACGCCGTTCTTCTACGGCAAGGCCAAGGGCTTCTACGCCGACCAGGGCATCGACCTGGAGATCCAGGAGGGCCGCGGCTCGGCCATGACCGCCCAGGCGGTGGCCGCCGGCACCGTCGGCTTCGGCTATTTCGACGTGCCGACCATGATCAAGGCCGCCGCCAAGGGGGCGCCGCTGGTCTCGGTCGGCGTGCTGCTGCAGAAGAGCCCGATGTCGGTGATGGGCTTCACCGACAAGGCCATCCGCAAGCCGGAGGACATCAAGGGCAAGACCGTGGCCACCACGCCCGGCGATTCGCTGTCGCAGATCTGGCCCTTCTTCCTGCAGAAGACCGGCCTCTCGGAGAGCGACTTCCGCACCGTCTCCGGCGACGCCCAGACCAAGCTGAACGCCGTGATCAACGGCCAGGCCGACCTGCTGCTGGGCTATTCGATGGACCAGAGCATGAAGATCAAGGACGCGACGGGCAAGGACGTCACCCCGATCCTGTTCGCCGATTACGGGGTCAACATGGTGTCCTCCGGCATCGTCGTGCAGAAGGAGCTGCTGACCGAGAACCCCGACCTGGTCCGCCGCTTCATGGCGGCGACGACCCAGGCGGTCGAGGCGGCCGAGAAGGCGCCGGCCGAGGCCACCGCCGCGACGCTGGCGGCGCTGCCCAAGGCCGGCAAGCCGGAGACGCTGCAGGAGGGGTTCGAGCGCACCATCCCGCTGTACCGGACCGACGAGACCCAGGGCCAGCGGCCGTTCCGCGTCACCGACGCCAACATGGCCGAGACGGTGAAGCTGCTGGTCGAATACGGCGGCGTCGACGCGGGCGCGGCGAGCGACCCGAAGGCCTTCTACACCAACGACTTCCTGCCGAAGTGAGCGGCGGCATGGGAAAGGCGCGGCTGCACCTGGTGGAGACGGCGGAGGCGGCGCCGCCCGCCGTCATCGCCGTCGAGGGCGTGTCGAAGACCTATCGCAGCCGCGACGGCGAGGTGCCGTCGCTGGCGCCGCTGGACTTCACCATCGACGAGGGCGAGTTCCTGGTGCTGGTCGGCCCGTCCGGCTGCGGCAAGTCGACCCTGCTGCGGATGATCGCCGGCCTGCTGCCGCCCAGCACCGGCCGGATCCGCCTCGGCGGCCGCACGGTCGACCGGCCGCATGGCGACGCCGGCATCGTGTTCCAGAGTCCGCTGCTGCTGCCGTGGCGCAACGTCCTGGCCAACGTCATGATGCCGGCCGAGGTCAAGAAACTGCCCCGCGCCGCGCATCTGGAGCGGGCGCACCGGCTGCTGCGCATGGTCGGGCTGGAGGGGTTCGAGGCCAAGCTGCCCTGGCAGCTGTCCGGCGGCATGCAGCAGCGCGTCTCGCTGTGCCGGGCCTTGGTGACCGACCCGTCGATCGTGCTGATGGACGAACCCTTCGGCGCGCTCGACGCCATGACGCGCGAGCGGATGAATGTCGAGCTGCAGCGGATCCAGCGCGAGACCCGCAAGACCATCCTGCTGATCACCCATTCGATCCCGGAGGCGGTGTTCCTGGCCGACCGGGTGCTGGTGATGACCGAGCGGCCGGGGTCGATCGCGGCGATCTACCAGGTGCCGCTGCCGAAGCCGCGGTCGCTCGACGTCATGGGCGATCCGCGCTTCGTCGAGCTGACCCAGCGCATCCGCGGCCATTTCCGCGCCCAGGGCGGGCTGGACTGACCCTCAGTCCTCCGGATGCTGCGGCCGCTGCGGCGTCGGCCAGGGCTCGCCGCGGTCCTCGAGCAGCACGTCGATGCCGGCCCCATCCAGCCGCACCGTCGCGTCATCGGCGAAGGTGAGGAGGATGCCGCCCTCCTCCGCCGTCACCGCCAGCAGGTCCAGCATCCGCGCCCGGTCGTTCAGGTCGAGCTTGCGGCTCCGGACCGCGTCGATGCCCTGGAAGCGCACGCCGCACAGGGTGCGCTGCCAGATCTCCTGCCCTTCGACCAGCTGCGCCGGCTGCTCCCAGCAGAAGCGGTTCAGCGCCATGACGAAGCAGCGCTCGGGCCGCAGGAAGGTCATGTCGTGCACCGGCACGATCGCATCCTGCAGCGCCGCGGACAGGACCGCGAGGTCGTCGGCGTCGCGGGCCCGCAGGCGCAGGGGGACGGTCGTGTCGGCCGCCATCTCAGTCGCCCTTGAGCCGGGTGATGTCGGCGCCGCAGCCGGCCAGCTTCTCCTCCAGCCGCTCATAGCCGCGGTCGAGGTGATAGACCCGGTTCAGCACCGTCTCGCCCTGGGCCACCAGGCCGGCGATGACCAGCGAGACGCTGGCGCGCAGGTCGGTCGCCATCACCGGGGCGCCGGTCAGCCTCGGCACGCCGCGCACGAGGGCCGAGGCGCCGTGGATGGTGACGCTGGCGCCCATCCGCACCAGCTCGGGCACATGCATGAAGCGGTTCTCGAAGATCGTCTCGGTGATCATCGAGGCGCCCCTGGCCACCGTCATCAGCCCCATCATCTGGGCCTGCAGGTCGGTCGGGAAGCCGGGATAGGGCTCGGTCATCACGTCGACGCCGATCAGGTCGCCGCTGCGGCGGACCTTGAAACCGTCGGCCGTCGGCTCGAACTCGACCCCGGCGCCGCGCAGCGAATCCGCCGCCGCCTCGATCAGGTGCAGGCTGGTGCCGACCAGCTCGACCTCGCCGCCGGTCGCGGCCGCGGCCATGACATAGGTGCCGGTCTCGATCCGGTCGGCGACGATGCGGTGCGTCGCCCGGTGCAGCCGTTCCTGGCCCTGGATGTGGATGGTGTCGGTCCCCGCCCCTTCGATCTGCGCCCCCATGGCGGTGAGGCAGGCGGCGAGGTCGACGATCTCGGGCTCGCGCGCGGCGTTGACCAGCACGGTCTCGCCGCGGGCCAGCGACGCCGCCATCATCAGGTTCTCGGTGGCACCGACCGACACCTTGGGGAACACGATCCGGGTGCCCTGCAGCCCGTTCGGGGCACGGGCGTTGATGTAGCCCTCGGCCACCTCGATCTCGGCACCCAGCTGCTCCAGCCCCATGATGTGCAGGTCGACCGGCCGGGTGCCGATGGCGCAGCCGCCGGGCAGCGACACCTTGGCATGGCCCTCGCGCGCCACCAGCGGCCCGAGCACCAGCACGCTGGCGCGCATCTTCCGCACCAGGTCGTAGGGGGCGGTGGTGCTGCGGATGCGGCGGGCGGTCAGCTCGATCACCCGGCCCTGCGCCCCGTCGGAATCGGCACCGTTCAGCGCGATCTCGACGCCGTGCTGGGCCAGGAGCGTCGCCAGGGTGGAGATGTCGACGAGATGCGGCAGGTTGGTCAGGGTCAGCGTCTCGTCCGACAGCAGCGCCGCCGCCATCAGCGGCAGCGCCGCGTTCTTCGCCCCGCTGATCGGAAGCCGGCCCTGCAGGGGGCGCCCGCCCCGGATCCGAATCTTGTCCATCTTGGCTCCCCCGGGCCCTGGAATGAGGTGACGTTACAGCTTCGGCAGCGTGACGCCGCGCTGGCCCATGTATTTGCCGGCCCGGTCGGCATAGGACACCTCGCAGGGCTGGTCGCCCTTGAGGAACAGGAACTGGCAGGCACCCTCATGGGCGTAGATCTTGGCCGGCAGCGGCGTGGTGTTGGAGAATTCCAGCGTCACATGCCCCTCCCATTCCGGCTCCAGCGGCGTGACGTTGACGATGATGCCGCAGCGGGCATAGGTCGACTTGCCCAGGCAGATCACCAGCACGTCGCGCGGGATGCGGAAATACTCGACCGTGCGGGCCAGGGCGAAGCTGTTGGGCGGGATGATGCAGACCGGGCCCTTGCGCTCGACGAAGCTCTTCGGGTCGAAGTTCTTCGGGTCGACCAGGGCGCTGTCGACATTGGTGAAGACCAGGAACTCGTCCGAGACGCGGGCGTCGTAGCCGTAGCTCGACAGGCCGTAGGAGATCGTGCCCTCGCGCTTCTGCCGCTCGACGAAGGGGTCGATCATCTTGTCCTGGAGCGCCCGCTCGCGGATCCAGATATCGGACATGATCGTCACGGCCTAACCCCTCGCCTCATCGTTGCGGCCGGACTCCGTGTCCTGCGCGCCCGCCTCGTCCTCGACCGCCGCCCGCCCCCGGCTCTGCGCCTTGCGCCGCGCCAGGTTGGCGCGCAACGCCGCCGCCTCGCGCTCCTGGCGAGACGAGGCTGCGGGCTTGGCGGTCGGGGGACGACGCTGATCGGTCATTTCGGCTTTGGTATGGCCGATGCGACGCCGTTACGCAACCGGAGCGGAATGGCGAACGGTGCGGAACGGAGGTAATCGACAGGACCCTCGGAAAAGCGCTTGCACCACCCCCGACGCTATGGCAGGTTCCGCGCCGCCTTGAAGGCCGGGCTGCCGTAGCTCAGTGGTAGAGCACTCCCTTGGTAAGGGAGAGGTCCTGAGTTCAATCCTCAGCGGCAGCACCAGTTCCCGAGGCCCACCGGACAGAATCACCCCAAGTGTCATCGCCGGGCTTGGCCCGGCGATCCAGGGGCCACCCAGAACGGGCCCGACATCTCTGGATGCCCGGGTCAAGCCCGGGCATGACAGTCCCTTCTTGAATCAACTGGTCTCGCTTCCAGCGTCGGTCCGGTGGACGGACGCCCCTCAGCTCGCGATGCCGGCCGTCCGCGGCAACGGCGTCGTGCGCCCGAGATCGCGGGCGGCGCGCTCGGCATCCGCGACGGTGCGGAAATCCTGTCCTTCGAGGTGCTGGAACCGGGAATCGGAAGCGTAGAAACGGAAGCCGCGTTTCTGGGCGACGACGATGCCGATCGCCTCGCCCGCGACCTCGATCGTGAACGCTTCGGAACGAACCATGATGGACCTCTGCGGAGACGGCGCGAGACGCGCCGGGCAATGACGGGAGCGAAGGGGGAACGGGACGGCCGAGCCGTCAGTTCCGCCATCGCCCGGCCGGATGATCCGAGGTCGGGAGGGGTGGTCTGATGCGCGTTGCCAACATCTCATCCTTCCGTGTCCTTACCGCGTCCCTCCGAAGAAAGCGCGCGGCTCCTCGCCCTCTCCGGGGCGCGACTCGTCTGCTGGCATCAAGTGCTCGGCGGCCTTCATGAGGGGCCGCTCTTGCCGCCGACCCTCGCGCAGCAGGCCATGACTGTCAACGCCTAATACGCAGGCAATGTGAATAAAATTCATTGTCAAGTTAAGGTGATGTGAAATCGAAGTATTACTCGACGATCATTCGTTCCAATGTCACCAGACGATCGGCTTCCGCGGCCGGCTTGTCCCAGCGGATCCGGTGGATCCGGGGAAATCGCATCGCGACTCCGGATTTGTGGCGGGTGGAGCGGTGGACGCTGTCGAAGGCCACCTCCAGCACCAGGCGGGGCTCGACCTCGCGCACCGGGCCGAAGCGCTTGACCGTATGGTTGCGCACCCAGCGGTCGAGCTGCGCCAGCTCCTCGTCGGTGAAGCCGAAATAGGCCTTGCCCACCGGCACCAGCCGCTCGCCCTCCGGCTCGGTCCGCCAGGTGCCGAAGGTGTAGTCGGAGTAGAAGGAGGAGCGCTTGCCGTGGCCGCGCTGGGCGTACATCAGCACGGTGTCGAGGGTCAGCGCGCCGCGCTTCCACTTGAACCAGGGCCCCCTGGGCCGGCCGGCGACATAGTCGCTGTCGCCGCGCTTCAGCATCAGCCCCTCGATCGCCTGGGCCCGGGCGCCGTCGCGCAGCGCCGCCAGCTCGTCCCAGCTTTCGAACGGGATCATCGGCGACAGGTCCATGCGCGGCGGACGCTCCCGCGCGATCCAGGAGTCGAGCCGCACGCGCCGGGCATCGAAGGGCAGCGGCCGCAGGTCCTCCTCGCCTTCGAACAGGATGTCGTAGAGCCGCACCCAGGCCGGGTACTCCTCCATCATCCGGGCCGTGATCGCCTTGCGGTTCAGCCGCTGCTGAAGGTCGTTGAACGGGGCCACAACCCCGTCCCGCGCCACCAGCAGCTCGCCGTCCAGCACGGCGTGGAAGCGGATGGTGTCGGCCAGGTCCGGGAAGGCGCCGGTGACGTCGTCGCCGCTGCGCGAATAGATCCGCGGCGGCCGGTCGCCGCGGCCGACCACCTGCACCCGGATGCCGTCCCATTTCCACTCGGCCCGGTAGGCGGCCGGGTCCAGCCCGGCGATGTCCTCGGCCTCCAGCGGATGCGCCAGCATCAGCGGCCGGAAGGTGGCGCGGTCGCCGATCTCCGGCTTCGGCCCCTGCCCCGACAGCCAGACGAACAGCTCCTCATAGGGCGGCTCCAGCGCGTGCCACAGCTCCTCGATCTCGTCGACCGGCTGGCCGCCCCACTCCGCCAGCGCCACCTTGGCCAGGCGGGCCGAGACGCCGATCCGCAGCGCCCCGGTGATGAGTTTCAGCAGCGCGAATCGCTCCGAGGCCGCCAATGCGTCGAGCCAACGCTCGATCAGCAGCGGCGCCGCGGCGCGCGAGGTGGCGCGCAGCTCCTCCACCACCTCGGTGATGGTCGGCTCGCGGTTGGCGCCCGGCTTCTGCGGCCAGATCAGGGCGACGGTCTCGGCCAGGTCGCCGACGAAGTCGTAGGACCAGCCGAACAGCGCCTCGTCGACCCGCTCGACAGTCAGATTGCGGATGGTCGAGGCCTTGGCGGCGGCGAAGGCCAGATTGCCGGTCAGCGCCGCCAGGGCCCAGCCGCGGTCGGGGTCCGGGGTGTGCTCGAAATAGTCGGTCAGCAGCCGGATCTTGCCGTTGCGCGACGGCCTATAGACCAGCCCCTCGATCAGCGCCGCAAACGCCCTCACCCGTATCTCTCCCACTCCCTGCGCCCTGCGTCGCCTTGTGGCGAGTCGAATGCGGGGGCGGGACGCGAAAAGCGTATGGGGCCATACGGTTGAGCGGCCCGCTCCCGCAGGCGGCCGCCACAAGGCGACCCTCCGGGCCGGTTGAAAATGCCGACAGGGTGCGTCGAACGGCTTGCCCGATGCAAAGGCATCGCGCTGCGCCGCCCTCCTGCCCCGTCGGCATTTTGAACCGGCGCAGGACGCAGGGAGTGGGAGAGATACGGGTTCATGCGCTGTCGTCCTCCTCGAAGCCGATCAGCGCCAGGGCCCGGGCGGCGCGGCCGGATTTCCGGACCTGGTGGATCAGCGCCTCCTCCCGGCCATGGGTGACCCAGACCTCGCCGGCCTCCACCTCCTCGATCGTGGCGCAGAGCTCGTCCCAGTCGGCGTGGTCGGAGATGATCAGCGGCAGCTCGACCCCGCCCTGCCGGGCGCGCTGGCGCACCCGCATCCAGCCCGAGGCGGCGGCCACCACCGGATCCGGCAGGCGCCGCGACCAGCGGTCGGCGCCGGCCGAGGGTGGCGCCAGCACGATCTGGCCGGCCAGATCGGCCTTGGACGCCTCGGTGGCCGGCAGCAGCGGCCCCAGCGGCACGCCCAGCGATTCGTACAAGTCGCACAGCGCCTGCAGCGCGCCATGGATGTAGATCGGCCGCTCCCATCCGGCCTGGCGCAGCAGGCGGATCACCCGCTGGCACTTGCCGAGGGCATAGACGCCGACGAGATGCGCCCGCTCCGGGAACAGGGCGATGGAATGCAGCAGCTTGCCGATCTCCTCCCCGTCCGGCGGGTGACGGAACACCGGCAGGCCGAAGGTCGCCTCGGTGACGAAGACGTCGCAGGCCACCGGCTGGAACGGCAGGCAGGTCTGGTCCGGCCGGCGCTTGTAGTCGCCGGACAGCACCACCCGGCTGCCGGCATGCTCCAGCACGATCTGGGCCGAGCCCAGCACATGGCCGGCCGGCACGAAGGTGACGTCGACCTCGCCGATCCGCATGGTCTCGCCGAGCGCCACGGGCTGCAGGCTGCGGCCCGCCTCCTCGCCGTAGCGGGCGCGCATGATCGCCAGCGTCTCCGCCGTCGCCAGCACCGCGCGGTTGTTCGGCCGGGCATGGTCGGAATGGCCGTGGGTGACCAGCGCCCGCTCGACCGGCCGCACCGGGTCGACATGGAAGCCGCCGGGCACCACCAGCAGGCCCTCGGGCTGGACTCGGATCCACTGGTCGGGGCGCAGGGTCGGCATGGCCTCAAGGATATGGGACGGATCGGGGCGTCACCAAATCCGGCATCAGTTCAGCGACGCCACCGGCACCGGCTTGCAGGGAAGGTCCTCCCCCTCGGCCCGCTTGGCCATCCAGACGCCGGCGAGCCGGTCGGCGAAGTACCATTTGCCGCTGAACCCGGATCCGCCGTCCTTGAAGGCGAAGGTCACGGTGCCGATGCCGAACTTGTCGCTCCAGGTGAAGCGGTAGAGGCCGTCGCCCAGGGCCTCGCCATCGCTGAGCTGGCCGTCATAGGGGCCGGCGGTCGAGTCGATCACGTGGTAGCAGCCGCCGCGCCGCTCCGGCAGGAAGGTCAGCACCGACGGCGCCAGGACGCCGCCCGAGGTCACCTGGCCGCGATAGGTGCCGGCCGGCGCCTGGTCCTCCGCCAAGGCGGGGGCCGTGAAGCCGAGCAGCAGGACGATCAGGAGGGCGAGGCGTCGCATGGCCGGGATGCTGCCGGCTGCGGCGGTGCTTCGCAAGCCCGGATCTTGCCTTTCGCCGGCGGCGGACGCAGGGTGCGCCCGTCCTGAGAGAGACCGAATGACCCTGCCCGTCTGGTGCTTCGGCGCCGCCCATATCGACCGTCAGGCTCGCGCCTATCGCGCCGTGCGCCTGGGCACATCGAACCCGGTGACGATCCGCACCAGCCTGGGCGGCGTGGCCCGCAACGTGGCCGAGACCCTGGCCCGGCTGGGCCTGCCGGTCGGGCTGGTCAGCCGCCTGGGGCACGACCCGTCGGCCGAGCGGATCCTGGCGGAGATGGCGCGGCTGGGCCTCGACCTGTCCCAGGTCGGCCGGTCGGAGACCAGCGGCACCGCCAGCTACACCGCGGTGCTGGAGCCGGGCGGCGAGATGGCGGTCGCGATCGCCGATATGGGCATCTATGACGAGATGGGGCCGGAGGCACTGGCCCCGGCCCTGGCGGCGGTGCGGCCGGCTTCCGCGTGGTTCGTCGACGCCAACCTGCCGGCCGAAGGGCTGGCTGCCGTGCTGTCCCATCCGGCCCGGCCGGCGCTGGTGGCGGTCGACGCCGTGTCCTCGCCGAAATCCGAGAAGCTGCGCGGCCTGCTGGGCCGCATCGACCTGCTGTGCCTCAACCGCGACGAGGCCGAGGCGATCACCGGCCAGCCGGTCACGGACGAGGCGACGGCCTGGGCGGCGCTGCGCCGGCTGCGCGCCGAAGGCGTCGGTCGCGTCGTGCTCAATCGCGGCGGCGCCGGCGCCCTGCTCGCCGATGTGGCGGGCGAGGCCGCGGTCGCCGCCTGTCCCGCCGAGATCGTCGACGTCACCGGCGCCGGCGATGCCGCCGCGGCCGGCACCCTCTACGGCCTGGTCACCGGGCTGCCCCTGGCCGAGGCCGCCCGCCTCGGCCGCGCCGCCGCGGCCCTGGCGCTGGAGGCGCCGACCGCCGTGCCCGAAACCCTGACCGCCGATGCGCTGCGCCGGCGCGCCCTGATTGTCGCGTGAGGACCAAGATGAACAGCCTGCTGTCGATCGCCCCCGAGGTCTCAGCCGCCCTGGCCGCCGGGCGCCCGGTGGTGGCGCTGGAGAGCACCATCATCTCGCACGGCATGCCCTATCCGCAGAACCTGGAGATGGCGCGGCGGGTCGAGGCGATCATCCGCGAGGAGGGCGCGGTCCCGGCGACGATCGCGGTGGCCGACGGCCGCATCCATGTCGGACTCGACGACGCGCTGCTGCAGCGCCTGGCGACGGCCGGGGACGTGGCCAAGCTGTCGCGCCGCGACATGGGCGCGATCCTGGCGTCGGGCGGGCTCGGCGCCACCACCGTCGCGGCGACCATGATCGGCGCCCATCTCGCCGGCATCCGGGTGTTCGCCACCGGTGGCATCGGCGGCGTCCATCGCGGCGCCGAGACCAGCTTCGACATCTCCGCCGACCTCGAGGAGCTGGCGCGCACCCCAGTGGCGGTGGTCTGCGCCGGCGCCAAGTCGATCCTCGACCTGCCGAAGACGCTGGAATACCTGGAGACCCGCGGCGTGCCGGTGATCGGCTACGGCACCGACACCCTGCCCGCCTTCTTCTGCCGGTCGAGCGGCCTGGCCCTGGCGCTGCGCCGCGACACGCCGGAAGAGGTGGCGGCCCTGCTCGCAGCCCAGGCGGCACTGGGCTTCCCGGCCGGGGCGGTGATCGCCAACCCGATCCCGGAGGCGCATGCCCTGCCGGAGGCGGAGATCGACGCCGCCATCGCCAGCGCCCTGGCCGACGCCGACCGCGACGGCATCGCCGGCAAGGCGGTCACGCCCTATCTCCTGGCCCGGATCGTCGCCCTGACCGAGGGCCGCAGCCTGACCGCCAACATCGCGCTGGTGGAGAACAACGCCCGGGTCGGCGCGCGGATCGCGAAGGCTCTCGCAGTCATCACCGGGTAGGTTGGGTTCGCTCCGGCGAACCCAACATCCTGCCGGCCGAGCCCGTGTTGGGTTCGCATGCGCGAACCCAACCTACGCAAGCAACCAGCAATCTCAGAACCGCCACGACAGGGTGAAGGCCCCGTACTGGCTGAAGTGGTCCTTCTGCTCCTCGAACTCCTGCGTCCGGTACACGTGGGTGTAGGCGATCCGGAGGTCGTCGATCTGGATCGCGATGCCGAGCTGCAGGTCGCCGACCAGCGGGTTCTTGGTGACGTGCGGGCTGTCCTCGAAGGTGTTGCCGTCGAGGAAGATGTTGCGGGCCACCGCCCGGCCCTCGACGCTGGCGAACAGGTACCAGCTGAAGCCGCTGGTCGGGATGAAGAAGTCCGACCCCGGCACGCTGGGCCGGATCCGCGGCGGCCCGTAATCGGCCGGCAGGTCGAAGCCGAGGCGCGCCGTGGCGCCGACCGAGGCCTGGGTCAGCACGTTGCCGAGGCTGGCGCCGACATAGGGCGACAGGTCGAAGCCGATGCCGAGCGGCGCAGCCGCATAGAGGCTGCGCCAGGTGCGCTCGTAGCTCAGGATCACGCCGGGCTCGTTGTTCAGCTGGTGCTTCCAGCCACGCGCCTTCTGCGAGCCGATGATGCCGTGCACGGTGTTCTGCACCTGCTCGCCGAGCGCATAGGGCCCGACGACGCCGATCTGCAGCTCCAGCCGATCGAGCCGGTCGCCCGAATCCGCCAGCACCGCGGCACTGCCGTAGAGCCAGGCGGCATAGGGCCGGTCGTCCGGGTCCGGGTCGCGCCGCGAGATGTCCTTCGGCGTGTACAGGCTCTGGCCGAAGGACAGGGTCGACCGGATCGGCGCGGCGTCGGGGAACAGCGGGAAGGCCCGCGCCGCCGTCGCGAGCCAGTCGGGCGTCCAGGTCTCCGAGCTGGTGAAGGCGAAGCGGAAGCCGTTGGTGTAGCCGCGGTCGGTGTTGGCGAAGACGTCGTTCTCGAGGCCGAAGCTGATGAAGGCGCCCGGGTCCTCCTCCAGCGGCCGCGGCGCCTGCGGCGTCGAGGTGATGATCGCCGGCCGCTTCGGTTCGGCCGGCACTTCCTGGGCCGGAGCAGCGGCCGGCAGCATCGTGAGGCCGGCCAAGGCTGAAACCGAAGACCACCAGAACCCGGTGCGCAGAGCCATGCTGTCTCCCCTTCCCTTTCGACCCCGCCGCGCCACGGCAGGCGTCCCGGCAAACGGAACGGGACGACAGCACGAAGGGTTCCCGGCAGCTTGCCGGGACGATAGCATGGATGAGGCTGGCGGGACCGGTCGGAAGCGGTCAGCGCGGGCGCTGCATGCTGAAGACGGTGTCGAGCACGCCGTAATCCATGTAGCCGAGCCGCGAGATCGCACGCCGGGACGACAGGTCGATGCGGCCGTCGACGATCACCGATTCGTCGATATGGATCGACACCACCTCGCCGATCACGATGGCACCCGGCACGGCCTCGCCCGCGGCGGTGGTCAGCGGCACCGACCTGACCCAGCGGCATTCCAGCGCCGCGGCGGCCGTCGCCACCCGCGGCGGCTTCACCAGCCGCGACGGCGCCATCTGGAGCCCGGCCAGCTCGGGCTCGCTGACCTCCGGCCCGACCGAGGCCGAGGTCATGTTCATCTGCTCGCGCAGGTCCCAGGTGGCGAGGCTGGCCACGAACTCGCCGGTCGCCTCGGCGTTGGCCTGGGAATCCTTCGGGCCGCTGGGCGCGAACATCACCATCGGCGGCCGGTCGCACACCGCGTTGAAGAAGCTGTAGGGCGCCAGGTTGACCACGCCGTCCGGGCTGATCGTGCTGATCCAGCCGATCGGCCGCGGCACCACCAGCGCCTTGAACGGGTCGTGCGGCAGGCCGTGGTTGCGCAGCCGGGGTTCGTAATCCATGGGGGTCTCGCGATTCCGGGAACCCGGTAGAAGAGGATCCGGCATCTGCGATTCAAGAGGGCGCGGGAGCCCTTGCCGGTCAGAACCCCACCCTGGATGAGCCGCCCCTGGTGTCGCGGAACCGGATGGCGACGATCTCCGACCGCAGGATGACGGTCTCGGTACCGTCATGCGTCAGGTGGACGAGATCGCGTGCGGTCCGGACGTCGTGGGCGGGATGCTCGTGCCCGCCGCGGGTGAACAGCACCAGCGTTGCCCCCGCACCCGCGGCCCGGAGCTTCTGGGCGTATTCCTCGATAATCGCTGCGTCCATGGCCTCCTCCGTTCCGGCCCGTTCGGGCCGGCCGGAACCATGATGCCATCCGCAGCGATCCTGTCGAGGCCGCGCCGAACCGGGCCGCCCGCTGCCTCCTTCAGAGCGCCACGCTGATCGCCAGCGTCAGGAACCCGATCGCCGCCAAGACGGCGCGGACGACATGCGAGCGCTCCCAGCGGTCGCGATAGACCGTCCAGTTCTCCTCGATCGATGTCTCGGACGTGCCGCGGTGCAGCGGGTCGAAGGCGAAGAACCCCCGGCCCATGCGCTTCAGATCCCGGTTCCGGAGCCAGAACCCGTTCACCGGATGGGTCAGCAGCCAGTATGCGGCGTGCATGGCGACCAGGGCGGCGAAGGCCGCCGCCACCCACCAGAAATCGGCGCCGCCGGCCGGCGTCAGCAGCAGCAGGACCAGCACGATCACGATGCCGGCGGCCTCGCCGAGCCCGCCGGCCCAGGTGAAGCCGGGGTAGTAGATCGGCTGCACGGCCAGATACGCCTCCTTGTCGAGGCGCATCTTGCCGGGTCGCTCCAATGCGTGTGCCAGGGCCGGTGTCATCGCCAGCGCGACCAGGCAGAGGCTGAGCACCTGCAGGATCGGACGCATGCTCCGTCTCCTCCGGTTCCGGAAGGAAACAGGCCGATTCCGTCAGAAGTTCAGGTTGCGGATGATCTGCCACTGCCCGGACGGGCCGCGCTGCCACACCGTCAGGTAGAGGCCGGCGGAGGTGTGGCTCTCGCCCTTGGCGTCGACCTTGGTGGTGCCGCCATGACCCCATTCGTAGATCAGCCCGTCGCGGATGACCTGGATGCCGTCCTGCTGGATGGTGCCGCCGGTGATCTTGCTGCCGGGCGTCAGCCGCTCCTTGAGGAACGCTTCGATCGCCGCCCGGCCGGCATAGGTCTTGCCGTTGCCCAGGATGAACATGGCGTCGTCGGCAAAGGGCTCGGCGGCGCGGTGGACGTCGCCCGCCTGCAGCGCCGGCACCCAATCGGCATTGGCCTTGTCGATCACCGGCCTGGCCGAGGCCAGGTCCTCCTCCGGCGTGGCCGCCGCGGCGGCCAGGGACAGCGACAGGCCGAGCATGAAGGCGGCGAACGGAAGACGGATCGTCATCGGGGCTCCTCCTCGCATCTTGCCGGTCCGGCTTGGACCCGGTGCCGGATCTCCGAGGAGATTATAACCGTCAAGGCGGTTATAACACGTTAAAACGCAGCCATGCGGCGGCCGTCCGGCCGCTCGCCCATCCTGGAATGTCTGGAAGCGACCGGCCCGGCTACAGCACCGTCGAGATCCGCCCGACGACGCGGGCAGCGATGCGGGCGGCGGCGTCGAGGAAGGCGCGGAAATCCATGTGGCTCTCGGTGCCGGCGAGGTCGCTGAGCGCCCTCACCACCACCACCGGCACACCGAAGCGCTCGGCCACCGCCGCCACCGCCGCGCCCTCCATCTCGATCGCGACGCCGCCGAATTCGCGCTGCAGCCGCTCGCGCTCCTGCGCGTCGTTGAGGAAGATGTCCCCGGTCAGGATGGTGCCGAAGATCAGCCGGGACCGATGCGGCTCGCCGCCGGTCGCCGCAGCACCGAATCCACCGATATCAAGACCTTCAACGGCGTCCTTTATCTTCTCTCTGAGGTTCTGATCCAGGCCGTAGCCGGTCTCCTCCGGAAAGCCGGGCAGCGGCGGCACGCCGGGCTGGTAGGGCTTCAGCCGGCCGCCGACCCGGGCGCCGTAGTCATGCATCACCAGCCGGTCGGCCACCACCACGTCGCCGATGGCGAGGTCCGGGTCGAGGCCGCCGGCGACGCCGGAGAACAGGAGCGAGCTGCAGCCGAACTCCTGCAGCAGCAGGGTCGCGACCATGGCGGCGTGGGTCTTGCCGATGCCGGCCTCGACCGCCACCAGGTCGCGGGTGCCGAGGCGGCCGAGGCGGAAGCGGCAGCCGGCGATCTCGCGCTCGGTGCGCACCACCAGGTCGTCATGCGCCGCCAGCTCCTGCGGGATCGCCGCCATCAGCCCGATCGGTCCGTCCGCACGCATCGCATTCCTCCGCTGTCCATCGCCGCCCCTTATGCGCCGGTCGGGCAGCCGGCGCAAAGGGGTGCGACGGTCAGGAGAGGCCGAGCGCGGGACGGCGCCGGGCGCCGGTCAGCCGGTATCCGGCGATCAGCAGCGCGAACCACACCGGCGCGACATAGAGCGCCACCCGGGTCGACGGGTCGAAGCCCAGGAACACCGCGACCAGCACCAGGAACGCCACCACCAGCCAGTTGGCGACCGGCGCGCCCGGCATGCGGAAGGCGACCGCCTGGGTCTCGCCCCGGGCGACGGCGCGGCGGTAGCCGAGATGGGCGATCATGATGATGCCCCAGGTCCACAGGCTGCCGACCAGCGAGATGCTGGTGACCCAGATGAACGCCTCCTCCGGCACCACGTAGTTCAGCCCGACGCCGATCAGCATCACCGCGGCCGAGGCGGCGATGCCGGCCACCGGCACATGGTTGCGGCTGACCCGGGCGAAGGCGCGCGGCGCCTGGCCGGACCGGGCCAGGGTGAACAGCATGCGGCCGTTGCTGAACAGCCCGCTGTTGCAGGACGAGGCGGCGGCGGTGATGACCACGAGGTTGATCACGTCGGCCGCGGCGGACAGTCCCAGCTTGTCGAACACGAAGACGAAGGGGCTGGCGTTCGGGTCCAGCTGGGTCCAGGGCAGGAGCGACATGATCACCGCCAGCGCGCCCAGGTAGAAGATCAGGATGCGCCAGATGACGCCGTTGGTGGCGCGCGGCAGCACCTGGGCCGGGTCCTCGGCCTCGCCGGCGGTGACGCCGATCAGCTCGACGCCCTGGTATGCGAACATCACCATCTGCAGCGCCAGCACGGCGCCGAGCACGCCGAAGGGCAGGAAGCCGCCATGCGACCACAGGTTGGAGACGCTGGCCCCCTGCCCCAGGTCGCCGATGCCGAACACGATCACGGCGAGCCCGCCGAGGATCAGGGCGACGATGGTCACGACCTTGATCAGCGCGAACCAGAACTCCAGCTCGCCGAACAGCCGCACCGCGACGATGTTGACCAGCGTCAGCACCGCCAGCGTTGCCAGCGCCGGGATCCATTGCGGCACGTCGGGCAGCCAGTAATGGACATAGACGCCGACGGCGGTGATCTCGGCCATGCCGATCACCACCCACATGAACCAGTACGACCAGCCGGTGGCGAAGCCGGCGAAGGGGCCGACGAACTCCTCGGCATAGGTGGCGAAGGACCCGGCCACCGGCTTGTGCAGCAAGAGCTCGCCCAGCGCCCGCATGATGAAGAAGATGGCGATGCCGCCGATGGCATAGCTCAGCAGCAGCCCCGGCCCGGCCTTGGCGATCGCCTTGCCGGAGCCGAGGAACAGGCCGACGCCGATGGCGCCGCCGATCGCGATCATATGGATGTGGCGGCTCTTCAGCCGGCGGGCGAGATCGCCGCCCTCGGCCGCGCCGCCGGACGATTGGCTCATAGGGCCCATCGCGCTTCCTCCTGATGTCCTTCTTCGGGGCTACCGCCCGTCGGCCGGCATCTTAGGAGGGAAACAAAAAAACTCATCCGGCTTGTTATCGATTTTCCTTTCGTATTGTGCCGGAAATCCAAAATATTAAGCCATCATTATCGATAAAATTCTTCGGTTCCGTTCGCGCCACAAGTAATACAAAAGCGGCCCGCCGCAGAAGCGGGCCGCAAATTGTATCGACGCAATCGATGAGTCCTTACGCCGCGAGGGAAAGGCAGGTTCAGCCTTTCGGGAAGTCCGGCATGAAGTGGTCGACGAATTCGTTGAGCTCGGCGATGTTGAGCGGCCGGATCATGGCCTTGTCGTCCCAGCCGCCGGCGAATTTGTCCCGCCACTGGTTCGCCGGCTGGCCGATCGGATAGCGGCCGTTCTCGTCCGGTTTGACGTATTTGGCCGCATAGATCATCTCGAACACATCCCTCGGCTTCTGCCGGTTCAGGTATTCGAGGACGGTCTGCGGATCGACATTCCGGTACTCGGCCAGGGCCAGCAGCCGGCCGGCCGGCATCAGGCCCTCGCTGTCGTTCTGCGTCAGCGCCTCCGCGATGCCCGGCTTCACCCCGGCCGCGATCAGATAGGCCCGGTTGTCGGGAACGGTGGCGGCGGCCGCCTTCGCCTTCTCGTGCGAATCGATCAGCGCCAGCGCGCTCGAGCCCACCAGGGTCATCAGCGTCCCGATCGGCCCGCCGCCCTTGCCGAGCCGCAGCAGGTTGGCTAGGCCCGGATAGCTCGAGATGAAGGTGCCGGTGGCCGCAGTGCCCAGCGCCAGGGCCTTCGGCCAGTCGCCCTGGGCGACATAGTTGACGGTGCCCAGCGCGTTCCACCAGCCGAACACCTTCAGGTGGTTGGAGAAGACCTTGCTCCACACCCCCTTGTCCGCCGCGACGCGGCCGAGGAAACCCTTGACCCCGGCCTCGCTGCCGTCCAGCCCCAGCCTCGCGCTCATGATCTGGCTGATCACCTGGGTGCCCTCGATCGCCGTGCCGGCGGCATAGAGGCCGAGGAAGCCGAGATTGCGCCAGCCCTGGTGCTCGAAATAGCCGGGATCGCCGATGTTGCGGCCGTAGCGGTCGGCCTGGTTGTGCACGCCCCAGAGATAGGTGCCGGTGCCGTACAGGCTGAGGCCGAGGCCGAACGGCTTCGTCCCGGTCGCCCATTTGACGTCGGCCTGGACGTGGTTCCGCGCCATGCGCGCCGGCCAGCTGATGTCGACGACGATCTTGCTGGGATCGGCCAGCGTGCCCTTCTCCATCCCCTCAAGGTTGAAGATGCGCGCCGCCTCGGTCATCCCGGCCGAGCTGACGGCGAGCGCCAGCGACAGCTTGGGGTCGCCGTTCGGGTCCGGGGCCGCCGCCTGCTTGAGCAGCTCGTCCTGCTTCGGCGAGCCGGCCAGCTGCGGCGCGTATTCCGAGAGCGCGGCCATGGCCCGGGTCAGCTGATAGCCGTCGCGGTTGATCCGCCGCAGGTCGGCATCGACATCCTTGACCACGCCGTCCTGGTCGCCGATCCGCTGCTGCCGGGTCTGCGCCCCGGTCTTGAAGGGCTGTCCGGGCGGCGCGTCGTCGGCGGGCAGGAAGGCGTCCCAGTTGGCCGGCGGATTGGTCAGGGGAATCGCGGTCTGGCCCAGCTCGGTGACCGAATCCCGGATCCGGCCCTTGAGGTCGCCGACGCCGTCGATCACCCCCTGCTCGATCCGGTCCGCGTTCTTGTCGTCGCCCTGGAGGCGAAGCTCCCGGGCGATCGCCAGGGACAGGACGGAGCCGGAGCCGTCGGCCGCCGATGTCTTCGAATTGACGTTCGGCGCGCCCCAGGCCTGCAGGGTGCGGGCCATGAAGTCGATCGAGTCCTTGCCCTCCGGGCTGCGGTCGGCGCTGTCCGCCGCGGCGCTGAGGTTGCGATAGATCTCGCCGTATTCGCCGACCACGCCGGTGCCCTGCTCGTCATGCCAGAGCTGGGATTCCGGACTGACGAAATCGGTCGTGATGCTGCCGACCGTATCGCTGGCCTGGTCCAGAATCAGCGCGGCGGTCAGCGGGTCGACCTTCTCCGGGTCGGTCAGCTCCCGCAGCTTGGCCGCCGCCTTGTAGGCGCCGGTCGGCCCGTTCTCGCCCTGGCGGGGCTCGTCATAGGCCTTCTTGATCTCGGCTGCGGCGCGCTGCGGCCCGTCGACCAGGTAGTCCTTGGTCTCGGCCTTGATCGCCTCCTGCAGCTTCGGGTCCTGCGGGCCATAGGCCAGCAGCAGGTCCCGGTGGCTCTCGACCGCGGCCGTGGTCGGGGTGGTCACGGCGACGGCGGCAAGCTGGTTGCGGACCTCCTTGCGGAAGTCCTGGATCGATTTCGGATCGGTGCCGGCCAGCCGGTACAGCGGGTCGAAGACCGCATGGGTGCGGCCCTGCGCCTCCCAGGCCTGGGTGGCCGTCTTGCCGGCATCGTCGACGGCGGCGGCAAAGGCCGAATCCCCGGGCCGCCGGGCTTTCAGCTCCGACTTCAGCTCCTCCAGCGCGTCCGCCGGCACCGGCGCCTCGCGGGTCGCGTAATACATCTCCTCGACGACGGCCGGGCGCACGTCCCGGCCCTTCGCCAGCAGATCGGCCTGGTTCCGGACGATGCGGCTGCGCTCGTCGTCCAGGATGGTGATGCGGTCATGGGGATGGATGACGTCCGGGTCGCCCTCGGGCGGGAACCGGGTCGGGTTCGCCGCGCGGATGTCGGCGAGCGTCCGGCCATGGTCGCGGGCAACCCAGGTCAGGGTGTCGCCCAGCTTCACGTCGTAGAAGCTCCGGCCGGCATCGGCCTTGGCGGCCGGGGTCGGCGACGGCGGATCGGGCGGGACCGGCTGCTGGCGATACTGCGCCAGCGTTGCCTGGAAATCGGTGACCGCGGGCGGCCGCCGCACGACAAGGGGAGGTTCGGTCCGCCAGCCGATCCGCGGGGTCAAGGACATCGCCGTTTCCTCCAGCCGTCGCAGGCTGCCGGGGAGGCCGGGCCCGCGTTACCGTTTTATGACGCGGAGTGTGGTGTCCGGACCGATGGGTGTCAAATCTCACGACGCACACATCCGGCCCTTGATCCGGGTCGGATCGGGGAGGCAGCGGACTATCGGCCTGGAATCGGCGATGCGGCGAACCGATCGATCCGGTCGGTCTCGATGCCGCCGGCATAGCCGTCGGCGACCAGGTCGGCGATCTGCGCCGGATCGTCGATGCCTTCGGAGAAGCCGCCGCGCCACGGGCCGATCAGGAAGACCGGCGTGCCCGCCGCCTGCATCCGGGCGACGAACCGGTGCGGCCAGCCCCACAGCCAGGGCGCGACGTTCGACGGCACCAGCAGCACCGACCGCCGGCAGGACTCCGGCACATGGTCGGTCCAGCCCAGCGCGGCATAATTCACGAAGCACTCCTTGATCGACGCGCGGGACATCGCGCGGAACTCCGGCAGCCTCTCGCGCAATACCGCGATCGGCCGGTCGCCGCCATAGGCGGCCAGCAGGTCGCGGCGTTCCGCCGGCAGGGCCGCGAGATACTTGGCCAGCAGCTCTCCCTCCGCCGGGTCGTTGCTCTTGACGTTCAGCAGGAAGCGGCGGCCGGGGAACTCCTGCAGCACCTGGTCCAGCGACGGCATCAGCCCGACGCCCTTGCCGCGAAACGGGAAGGACTTGCCGCCGTCGGCGGTGTAGCCATAGCCGACATCCAGCGCCTGCAGCTCGGCCAGGCTGTGCTCGCGGGTCACGCCGCGGCCCTCGGTGCGGCAGTCGACGGTCCAGTCGTGGAACACGGCGAAGCGCCCGTCGGTGGTCGGCTGGATGTCGAGCTCGACCGCATCGGCGCCGAGATCGAAGGCGGCGAGCATCGAGGCGATGGTGTTCTCCAGATAGGGATGCTCCGGCGGCAGCATGCGGGCGGCGGTGCAGGTGTCGCCCGCCAGCCCCGTCCGGTCGAAGCCCTGGGCCAGGCCGCGATGCGCCAGCAGCACCGGCTTTCCGCCCGGCGCGCCGTGCAGCCAGGAGCTGTTGTTGGCGAAGACGAAGGCGGCAAGCACGCCGAAGATGACGAGAACAAACACTAAACGCTTGCGTGTCCGGCGGGTCATGGGCTGATCTGTCCGGGTGACGGGGTCGGCGCAGGCTGCCTCCCGATCATGGCCGAAACGGCGCGGTGCCGTGACGGTTGGATGTCGAGGCGCAGGCCCATGACCGCATTGGCGGAGACCGCCGAACCGTTGCTGCCGCCGGCCTTCGAGGGCTGGTTCCGGCACAAGGGCTGGACGCCGCATCCGCACCAGCTGGAGATGCTGCAGGCGGCGCGCGACGGCACCCACGCGCTGCTGATCGCCCCGACCGGCGGCGGCAAGACCCTGGCCGGCTTCCTGCCGACCCTGGCCGAGCTGGCGGAGCGGCCGCGCGAGGGGCTGCACACGCTCTACATCTCGCCGCTCAAGGCCCTGGCGGTCGACATCCACCGCAACCTGGAGCAGCCGATCGCCGAGATGCGGCTGCCGATCCGGGCCGAGACCCGCACCGGCGACACGCCGCAGGTCAAGCGCGAGCGGCAGCGCCGCCACGCGCCGCAGATCCTGATGACGACCCCGGAGAGCCTGGCGCTGCTGCTGTCCTACGGCGACGCCGACCGCATCTTCGGGTCGCTGCGCTGCGTCATCGTCGACGAGCTGCATGCCCTGGCCGGCACCAAGCGCGGCGACCTGCTGGCGCTCGGCCTCGCCCGCCTCGCCACCCTGGCGCCGGAAGCTCGCCGGGTTGGGCTGTCGGCCACCGTGGCGCATCCCGACGCGCTGGTCGCCTGGCTGTCGCCGACCGGCCATGCCGACCCGGCCCTGGTGCGCACGGTTCGCGGCCCGCCGGGCATCAAGCCGATCGTCGAGATCATGGAGACCGAGAGCCGCCTGCCCTGGGCCGGCCACATGGGCACCTACGCGGCGCGGGACCTGTACGACCGCATCCGCAGGGCCGGCACCACCCTGCTCTTCGTCAACACCCGGGCGCAGGCGGAACTGGTGTTCCAGGCGCTGTGGCGGATCAACGACGAAGTGCTGCCGATCGCCCTGCATCACGGCAGCCTGGCGGCGGAGCAGCGCCGCAAGGTCGAGGCGGCGATGGCGCGGGGCGAGCTGCGCGCCGTGGTCGCCACCTCCTCGCTCGACCTCGGCATCGACTGGGCCGCGGTCGACCTGGTGATCCAGATCGGCGCGCCGAAGGGCGCCAGCCGCCTGCTGCAGCGCATCGGCCGGTCGAACCACCGCTTCGACGCGCCCTCGGTCGCGGTGCTGGTGCCGGCCAACCGCTTCGAGGTGCTGGAGTGCCGCGCCGCCTCCGACGCCATCGACGCAATGACGCTGGACGGCGACCCGCCAGCCCCCGGCACGCTCGACACGCTGGCGCAGCACCTGCTGGGCTGCGCCTGCTCCGCTCCCTTCGACGCCCGCGCCATGTATACCGAGGTGCGCCAGGCCGCGCCCTATGCCGGCCTCACCCGCCGCGATTTCGACGACGTGCTGGATTTCGTCGCCCATGGCGGCTACGCGCTGCGCAACTACGACCGCTTCCACCGGCTGAAGCAGAATGCCGAGGGGCGCTGGAAGGTCGCCAATGCTGTGGTCGCCCGGCAGTACCGGATGAATGTCGGCACCATTGTCGAGGAGGAGATGCTGAAGGTCCGGCTGTCCGGCGGCTTCGGCCGGGTGCTGGGCGAGGTCGAAGAGTATTTCGCGCAAGGCCTGGTGCCGGGCGACACCTTCATGTTCGCCGGGCAGCTGCTGCGCTTCGAGGCCATCCGCGAGATGACGGTGATCTGCAGCCGCGCCGCCAGCGGCGAGCCCAAGGTGCCGGCCTATGCCGGCGGCCGCATGCCGCTGACCACCCATCTGGCCGACCGGGTGCGGCGCCTGCTCTCCACCCCCGCCCACTGGGCCGGGCTGCCGGACGACGCGCGGGAGTGGCTGGAGCTGCAGCGCGACCGCTCCGGCCTGCCCGGCCCGGGCGAGCTGATGATCGAGACCTTCCCGCGCGGTGGCCGCCACTACATGGTCGCCTATTGCTTCGAGGGCCGGCAGGCGCACCAGACGCTCGGCATGCTGGTGACCAAGCGGATGGAACGCGCCGGGCTGGGGCCGATCGGATTCGTCGCCACCGACTATGTGCTGGCGACCTGGAGCCTGGGGCCGGTGACCGACCCGGCGCCGCTGTTCGACGAGGACATGCTGGGCGACGATCTGGAGGCCTGGATGGGCGAATCCAGCCTGCTGCGCCGCACCTTCCGCAACGTCGCCGTGATCGCCGGGTTGATCGAGCGCCGTACCCCCGGCGAGCGCAAGACCGGCCGCCAGGTCACGGTCAGCGCCGACCTGATCTACGACGTGCTGCGCCGGCACCAGCCGGATCATGTGCTGCTGCGCGCCACCCGCGCCGACGCGGCCCGCGGCCTGGTCGACCTCGGCCGCGTCGCCCTGCTGCTGAAGCGCGCCCGGCGCAAGCTGACGCTGCGCGCCCTCGACCGGATCTCGCCCCTGGCCGTGCCGGTGCTGCTGGAGATCGGCCGGGTCAGCATCGCCGACGGCGCCATCGACACGATGCTGGAGGAAGCCGCCGCCGAGATGATCGCCGAGGCCACGCCGAAGCGGGGCGAGCGGCGCCGCCGGGCGTGACCGGGCCGACATCGTTTGTCGCCCTGCCCCGGATTTGCTAAAATTGCATCCTTTCGGGCGAGGACGAGCCCATGGGACGGTCGGAGGTCCAGCGCAGGCTGGCCGCGATCCTGGCAGCGGACATGGTGGGCTACAGCCGGCTGATGGAGGCCGACGAGTCCGGAACCCTGGCGCGGCTGAAGACCCACCGGCTCGAACTGATCGACCCGGCGATCGCGAAGGCTCGCGGCAGCATCGTCAAGACCACGGGCGATGGCCTCTTGGTCGAGTTCGCCAGCATCGTCGACGCCCTGACCTGCGCCACGGAGATCCAGCGCCGCATGGCCCGGCGCAACAGCGACGTCTCGCCGGCGCGCTGGATCCAGTTCCGCATCGGCATCAATCTCGGCGACGTGATCGTCGAGGACGGCGACCTGTTCGGCGACGGCGTCAACGTCGCGGCGCGGCTGGAGGCGCTGGCGGAGCCGGGCGGAGTCTGCGTGTCGGGCGCCGTGCGCGACCAGGTCGGCGACCGGCTCGACTTCGGCTTCGACGATCTCGGCGAGCAGACGGTCAAGAACATCTCCCGGCCGATCCGCGTCTACCGGGTCCGGCTCGACACGGTAGCGGAGGCCCCGCCCGACGCCGTCGCCAGCGCTCCGGTCGCGACCAAGCCCTCCATCGTCGTGCTGCCCTTCGCCAACATGAGCGGCGAGCCGGAGCAGGAGTTCTTCGCCGACGGGCTGACCGAAGACATCATCACCGAGCTGTCGCGCTTCCACGAGCTCTTGGTGATCTCCCGCAACTCCGCCTTCGTGCACAAGGGCAAGGCGGTGAAGGTGCAGGACATCGCCCGCGAGTTCGGCGTCCACTACGTGGTCGAGGGCAGCGTGCGCAAGGCCGGCGGCCGGGTGCGGGTCACGGTGCAGTTGATCGACGCCGAGACCGACCGGCACATCTGGGCCGAACGCTACGACCGCGACCTGGCCGACATCTTCGCCATCCAGGACGAGGTCACCTCGGCAATCGCCGCCACCCTGCCCGGCCGGGTCGAGGCCGCGGCGCGCGACCGGGCCAAACGCAAGACCACGGACAATCTGGAAGCCTATGAATGCCTGCTGGCCGGCAAGGTCCTGCACCACCGGTCGACGCGCGACGACAATGCCCAGGCGCTGGCGATGCTCGACCGCGCCGTCGCCCTCGATCCGAAATACGCCCATGCCCATGCCTGGCGAGCCTGCGTGCTGGGCCAGAGCTGGGTCAACGGCTGGTGCGCCGACCGTGACGCCACCTGGGACGCCGTGGTCGGCGAGCTGGAGATCGCGATCGCCCTCGACGACAACGACGCCGATGTCCATCGCATCCTCGCCGCGGTCGCCCTGGCGCGGGACGAGTTCGACAAATCCATGTACCACCAGGAACGGGCGATCGCCTCGAACCCGAATTACGACCTGATCGTGGTGCAGCAGGGCGAGATCCTGACCTGGCTCGGCCGGCCGGAGGAAGGCATCGACTGGATCCGCAAGGCGATGCGGCTCAACCCGCATCACCCGGAGCGGTTCTGGAGCCATCTCGGCCGGGCCTATTACACCGCCCAACGCTATGCCGAGGCGGTGGAGGCCTACAGCCACATCACCAAGCCCGACCACACGCACCACGCCTTCCTCGCCGCGGCGCTGGCCTGGATGGGCGATGCCACGGCCGCCGGCGCCCATGCGCAGGCGGTGCTGCGGATCGATCCGGCCTTCACGGCGGAAGCGTTCCTCGCGACCCTGCACTACAAGCGCGACGAGGACCGAGCCCTTTGCCGCGACGGCCTGCTCAAGGCCGGGCTGCCAGCCTGATCGCAAGCTCACGAGATGTGTCCTGCCGCCGCCCGCGGGATTCGATAGGATCGCGATCCGCGGCGGAATCGGGGAAGAACGATGGCAGAGGATACGGAGAGGCGGGATCGTCTGGCCCGGGCCAAGGCGGCGCTGGCGATCGAGGCCTCGCCGGCCAGCCGGGCGCGGATCGACTCCGGCTACGAGGCGCTGTGCGTCGACCTGGTCAGCGAATGGGTGCTCGGCGAGCGCCGCTACGAGACCCAGGGGCAGCAGGCCGAGGCCTGGATCGCCCGCTTCTACGACACGCTGCACGGCGACGAGCAGCCCGATGCCAACCGGATCTATGCCCGGTTCCAGCTCGGCCTGCCGCGGGCCCAGTATCTGGCGCGGCTCTTGCGCGCCCGACGCAGCGCGCAATGGCGGGCCGCCGCCCGGGACGAGCTGCGTCAGGTCCTGGAGCGGGCCGCGGTCGACGCCCGCGCCGCGGCGGAGGCCGGCCGGGCCCAGGTGCAGCGCTTCGAGCTGAGCCTGTCGCGCGGCGGCTATGACGAGCTCGTCACCCTCTACGACACGGTCGCGGCGGCGGTGACCGACGGCGACAGGCCGGCGCCGCCGGCGAAGAAGCCCTCCTCGCCCACCCTGACCTGGTTCTCGATCACGGCGGAGACGATCCTGGCCCTGCTCGACGCCCTGCGCCGGGAAGACCGGCCGTGAGCAACCCGCTGTCGCTGCTCAGCCCGCTGCTGACCCTGGCCGGCCTGGTCGGCAGCTTCTTCTACATCCAGCTCAGCCAGTGGCTGCGCGATCTCGTGGCGCTGCGCCAGAAGATCGAGCTGAACCGCTTCGCCGGCGACGAGGCGCAGAAGCGCGCGATCGTCGAATGCCGGATCGAGTACCGCCGGCTGGCGACGTGGCACACCTACGCCGTCAACCTCAGCGTCATCGGTTTCGTGCTGTTCATCCTGGTCCTGGGCCTGCTGATGATCCGCCCGGCCGCCGCCGACCCGATGTACGTCTATCTGGCGACCGCACTCTGGGTCTTCCTCATCCTCTTCGTCGGGCTCGCCCCCGGGCTGTTCTGGCTCGGCCACCGCAAGGCGACGGAGATCGGGGCGATCCTGGAGCCCAGGCAACCGCCCGGAGCACGAGCGGAACAGAAGTCGAACAAACAAGTTGCCGACGGCAGACCGGACGCCTAAACCGGAATTATGCCGACCCGCGCAATCCCGCTCCGCGATCACACCTTCCGGCCTGATCCGTCGGGCGTGCTGTGGTGGGCGGACCGGCGCTGGCTGCTGGTCGCCGACCTGCATCTGGAGAAGGCGACGGCACTGGCGCAACGCTCGCGCCGCCTGCTGCCGCCCTATGACAGCACCGCGACCCTGGCCCGGCTCGGCGCCGCGATCGACCGGCTCGATCCGGCCGTCGTGGTGGCGCTGGGCGACAGCTTCCACGATTCGGAGGGGGCGGACCGCCTCGCCGCCGGTGACCTCGCGACCCTGACCCGGCTGGCGCTGGGTCGCGACTGGATCTGGGTGCTGGGCAACCACGACCCCGACCTGCCGGCGTCCCTGCCCGGCGACCGGGCCGGGGAGCTGCAGGTCGACGGTCTGGTCTGCCGCCATGCTGCCCGGCCCGGGGCGCCGGAGCATCCGGGCTTCGGCGGCGAGATCTCCGGCCACTACCATCCCAAGGCGGCGGTCAGCGGCCGCGCCGGGCGGGTGACCGGGCGCTGCTTCGTCGCCGACGAGCATCGGCTGGTGCTGCCGGCCTTCGGCGCCTACACCGGCGGGCTCGACGTGCTCGACCCCGCCATCCGCGGGCTGCTTGGCCCCCACTTCCATGTCTGGCTGATCGGTCGCGCCGGGCTGCACCGTTTCCCCGGCGCCCGCCTGTCGCCGATCGCCTTCCGGTACGTCGACAGCGTCGCCTGACGGCAAGCCTCGCCGTGGCGTGGCCATCCAGGCTCGGCCCGGGATCGCCACGCCGGGGTGCGCCGGTGCGTCAAAGTCTCAGCACGGCCGGATCAGCGCCCGCGCCGCATCTGCTCCCGCGGCGAGGATTCGATCCGACAGTTCGGTTCCCGCCGCGGCGCGGGCCAGCTGAAGTGCGCCGACAAGGGTCGCGAAGACGCCCAGCGCGACCCCCTCGGGATCCTTGGTCTGCGGCGGGAGGGCGGCGGACATCTGGCGCACCAGGGCCTCCAGGCGCTCGGCATAGAGCCGGCGCGTTTCGGCCGGCTGGCGCGCGAGTTCCGGCAACAGCGCGGCGGACGCGCAGCCCTTCGCCGGATCATCCCGGTGTTCGGTCGACAGATACGCCGATATGGCCAGGTCCGGGCCGCCGGAAGCCAGCGCCTCCCGCACCTGGGCCGACTGGGCGTCCAGCGCCGCCGCCACGCTTTCCCGCACCAGCTCCTCCTTGGACTGGAAATGCGGATAGAAGGCGCCGTTCGTCAGCCCGGCATCGCTCATGATGCTTGCGAGTCCGGACGCGGCGATGCCGCCGGACCGGAACCGTTCGGAGGCGACCTCCGTGATCCGCCGGCGCGTTGCGTCCTTCCGTCCCTTTTCGTAGCGCATGGCTTTTCCTTGGGCGACCCATTGAATTATGACTATAAGGTGATTAATTGATCGTAATGCAATCGGCCGCCACTGGCCAGGCTTTGTGAGTTTGGAGCATCGATGACCGCACATTCGGGAAAGACCGCGATCGTGACCGGAGCCTCCTCCGGCATTGGTCGTGCCATCGCCGAGGCGTTGGCGCGGGCGGGGTTCACCGTGTTCGGGACGAGTCGCCGGACGACCGGGGACAGCCCGGCCGGTGTGTCGATGCTGGCCTGCGACGTGACCGACGACGACTCCGTCGCCGCCCTGGTGGCGACCGTGATCTCGCACACCGGACGGATCGACGTTCTGGTCAACAACGCCGGCATGGGCCTGATCGGCGGTGCCGAGGAATCCTCGATCGCCCAGGTCCGCGCCCTGTTTGACGTCAACCTGTTCGGCACGATGCGCGTGACCAACGCGGTGCTGCCGTCGATGCGGCGGCACGGCCAAGGCCGCATCATCAATATCGGCTCCATCCTGGGACTGATCCCCGCGCCGTACTCCGCTCATTACTCGGCGACCAAGCACGCGCTCGAAGGCTATTCGGAATCGCTCGACCACGAAGTGCGGGCTTTCGGCATCCGCGTCTCGCTCATCGAGCCGGGCTACACCCGCAGCGGTTTCGAGCAGAACGCCCTCGAGCCGGACGCTATGCTGGCGGACTACGACAAGGCCCGGGCCGACTCCAGCGCGTTGGCCAGGGACATGGTGAGCACGGGCGACGACCCGAAGGTGGTGGCCGACGTGGTGCTCAAGGCCGCAACCGACGCCCGCCCGCGACGGCGCTACACCGCCGGCAAGGTCGCGCGGCAGGTCAGCCTGCTGCGCCGGTTCGTGCCCGCGGGAATGTTCGACAAGAGCCTCCGCAAGCAGCTGCGCCTGCCGGTTTGATCCTTTGGCGGCCGAAGCGCGAAAGGCTTCGCCGCACCATCCGAGAACGGCAGGAAGACAGCGTCATGAAAGCCTTCATCGTCGATCGCTACGGCCGCGCGGATGGCGTGCGGGCGGGTGAGATGCCGGAGCCGGAGCTGCGCGAGGACGACGTGCTGGTCCAGGTCCACGCCGCCGGCGTGAACGTCCTGGACAACAAGATCAGATCCGGCGAGTTCAAGCTGATCCTGCCGTTCCGCCTGCCGCTGATCCTGGGCAACGACGTGGCCGGCGTCGTGATCCGGACCGGATCCCGGGTGCGGCGCTTCAAGGTCGGCGACGAGGTCTATGCCCGGCCGCATCACGATCGGATCGGCACCTTCGCGGAACTGATCGCGATGAACGAGGCCGACGTGGCGCTCAAGCCGAGAACCCTGACCATGGAGGAAGCGGCCTCGATCCCCCTCGTCGGCCTGACCGCCTGGCAGGCGTTGATCGAGAGAGCCGGCCTGAAGAAAGGGCAGAAGGTCCTCATTCACGCCGGCTCCGGCGGCGTGGGCACCTTCGCCATCCAGCTGGCCAGGCATGTCGGCGCGACCGTGGCGACGACGGCGGGCGCGGCGAACTCCGATCTGGTGAGACGTCTCGGCGCCGATGTCGTCATCGACTACAGGACGGACGATTTCACCAAGGCTCTGAGAGACTTCGACGTGGTGCTCGACACCCAGGGCGGCGCTGTTCTCGAGAGATCCCTGCAGGTCCTGAAGCCCGGCGGCAAAGTGATCGGCATCGCCGGCCCGCCCGACCCGGACTTCGCGAAATCCATCGGATCGAACCGGCTCATGGGGCTGGCGATGCGCTTTCTGAGCCGCAAGATCAGGAAGGCGGCACGACGCCACCATGTCGGCTATTCATTCCTGTTCATGAGGGCCGACGGAGACCAGTTGCGGGAGATCGCCGCCCTCATCGATGCCGGAATCATACGTCCGGTCGTGGATCGGGTTTTTCCGTTTGAGGCGACCAAGGAGGCTTTGGCTTACGTCGAGACGGGACGGGCAAAGGGCAAGGTCGTGATCAAGGTGAGATAGAGCGATCTGCGCCCCCGATCGCAGCGCGGACACGGGACATCGGCGCTGCCTCCCTTCCTCAGCGATCCGCCAGGATCGAGCGCACCAGCGGCAGGGTGATCGAGCGTCCCTGGGCCAGGCTGGCGGCGTCGATCTCGGCCACCAGCCGCCGCGCCTCGGCGAAGCTGCGCTCCATCCGCGCCAGCATCGCCTGCACGATCTCCGGCCCGACCGCGAGCTGGCGATCGGCGAACAGCTTGGCCAGCACCTGCGCCAGCAGCACGTCGTCGGGCTCGCCCAGGCCCACGGCCGGCGCCGCCTTCAGCCGAGAGGCGAGGTCCGGCAGCGCCACGGGCCAGCGTGCCGGCGGCTCGCGCGCCGCCAGCAGCAGGAAACCGCCGGCCTCCTTCAGCAGGTTGTGCAGGTGGAACAGCGCCCGCTCAGCCGCCGCGTTGCCGGCCACGCGGTCGGCGTCGTCCAGCGCCACCGCCCCGGCGGCGGCGAGCTCGGCCGGATCGGCCGCGGCGAGTTCGGCGCCGGTCAGGCTTCGGGCGCCGGCGCGCTGCGCCCAGATGCCGAGCAGATGGCTCTTCCCCGCCCCCGGCGCGCCGTGCAGCGCCAGGACCGGCCCCGGCCAGCCCGGCCAGCGCGCGATCCACTCCGCGGCCTCGCGATTGCTGTCGGCGACGATGAAATCCTCCGGCCCCAGGGCGGGGGGCAGCGACAGGTCGAAGACGAACTGCGCCACCGGGCTGGCACTCTTGCTCATGAGACGGTGGGAAGGTCCATGTCCGGCGGATCCGAGGGCGGCGGCGGACCGTACAGCGCGCTCTGGCGATAGCGGTGCAGGGCGAATCGCGTCAGCACGCCGATCACCGCCGCCATCGGCACCGCCAGCATGACGCCGGTGAAGCCGAACAGGCTGCCGGCGGCGAGCAGCGCGAAGATCACCCAGACCGGGTGCAGGCCGACGGAATCGCCGACCAGCTTCGGGGTGACGAAGTTGCCCTCCAGGAACTGGCCGAGCACGAAGATGCCCAGCACCAGCGCCCACATCGTCCAGTCGTCGTACTGCACCAGGGCGATGCCGACCGAGCTGACCAGGCCGACCAGCGAGCCGACATAGGGGATGATCGACAGCACGCCGGTGATCAGCCCGACCAGGAGGCCGAAGTTCAACCCCACCATGGACAGGGCGATGGCGTAGAACAGGCCGAGCAGCAGGCAGACGGTGAGCTGGCCGCGGATGAAGCGGGACATGGTCCGGTTCACCTCGCGCCCCAGGCCACGGATGGTCTCGCGCTGCGCCACCGGCAGGTTGTGGTCGATCACCCCGATCATGTGATCCCAGTCGCGCAGCATGTAGAAGGCGACCACCGGGGTGATGAAGAGCAGCGACAGCAGGTCGATCAGCGCCATGCCGCCCTGCCACAGGCTGCGGAGCACCGTGCCGATCCAGGACACGGCGTTGCCGGCATACTGGCTGACCGCCTTCTGGATCTCGTTGAAGTCGGACTCCGAGACGCGATGGCGCAGCTCGGCGATCAGCGGCTGCAGCCGCGCCCCAGCCCGCGCCACATAGTCGGGCGCGGCCGAGATCAGCCCGGTCAGCTGGTTCACCAGGATCGGGACCACGATCAGCACCGCCAGGATCGCCAGGATCACGAACAGCAGCAGCAGCACCGTCGTCGCCAGCCAGCGCGGCAGCCCCAGCCGCAGCAGCCGGTCGCAGGCCGGGTCCAGCAGATAGGCGATGATCATGCCGGTGACGAAGGGCGCCAGCACGCCGCTCAGCAGCCACACCAGGAGGCAGAAGACGACGAAGCCGATCAGCCAGAAGCGGATTTGGGTCGATGCGTTCACGCGTGCGCCCCGGCCGGGGTGAAGAAGCGGCGGATGGTCTCGCGCAGGTAGCCGGCCGCCGACAGGGTGGTGGTCCCGGCCACGACCCAGACCAGGACCGCGATGACGCCGCTGGCGTCGACATCCAGCCCCGGCGCCGCCATCACCAGCACCACCAGCGCGATCTGCATCACCGTGTTCAGCTTGCTGATCATCGAGGGGGTCAGCGATCGGGTGCCGCGGCCGGCGAAGTGCAGCACCACCACGCCCAGCACCAGGCCGATGTCGCGCGCCACCACCAGCACCACCAGCCAGACCGGCAGCGCCGCCATCCAGGTCAGGGCGAGATAGGTCCCGACCAGCAGCGACTTGTCTGCGATCGGGTCGAGATAGCTGCCCAGCGCCGTGCGCGCCTGCAGCCAGCGGGCCAGGATGCCGTCGATCGCATCGGTCAGCGCCGCCGCCGAGAACATCCAGAAGGCCGTGACCAAGCGGCCGTCCAGGATCAGCCAGATGGTGACCGGGGCGACGACGAGCCGGGCCAGGCTGAGCAGGTTCGGCAGGTATCGCAACATGCGGCGCAAGGGGCCTGACCTCGATGCCAAGGGTGTCGTCACGCCGGGGCTACATCGCACCGGTCCGGTGCAGCTCCAGCGCCTGGGCGCCCTGCTGCACCGTCAGGCCCTGCTGCGACAGGATCTGGTTGAGCTGGGCCTGGTCGCCCGGGAAGCGCAGCTCCAGCACCGCCTGCCGCGCCGTCAGGCTGACCAGGGAGGACGAGACCACGCCGCCGAGGCGGGTCAGCCGGCCCTGCACGTCGTACCAGTCGGCCGGCGCCGCAATCGGCACGGTGACGGTGACCGATCCCCGCGCCGCGAAGCCCGGCTGCGGCAAGGTCCCCGGCACCGTGCCGGGGGCCGCGCCGGGGGCGGTGATCGGCGGCGCGGCACTGCCGCCGGCCAGAAGCTGCTGCACGCCGGAGCTGCGGAAGGTGTAGGCGAGATTGGCGGCATAGTGGCCGGGCGAGGCCTGTTCGGACTTCACCTGGAAGCTCTGCACCAGCCGTTCGACATCGGCGTCGGACATGCCGGAGACGCGGTTCGGATCGGCGCCGATCTGCTGCAGCAGCTGCTGCAGCGCCTTGCGCGGCCCTTGGGCGAAGGCCTTGGTGCGCGCCTCGGTCGCATTCGCCGCACTGGCCTCGACCGCGACATTGTCCACGGAGTAGCCGGAGGCATTGCCCGCGATCGGCGCCCCGCCCGGGGTCTGGGCACGCACCGGCACCAGCCCGGCACAGAGAAGCGCGGCCGCCAGAGCCAGGGTCGATCCGATGCGAAGCATCATTGCAAAGCCTTCCGGTTCCGCTATGGTCCGCGCCCATCCGCACGGATAATCCGCCTTTATATAGCACCGCTCTCTGCGAGGTCATCATGTGCCCGCCGATCGACCCCAAGGACAGCGCCGACGCCTACGCCCGGGCCGGCGTGAACATCGCCGAGGGCGAGGCCTTCGTCGGCGACATCAAGCCCCTGGCGGAGAGCACCCGGCGGCGCGGCATGATGGAGGGGCTGGGCGGCTTCGGCGCGCTGTTCGACCCGAAGGCCGCCGGCTTCCGCGACCCGATCCTGGTCGCCGCCACCGACGGCGTCGGCACCAAGCTGAAGGTGGCGATCGAGACCGGCCGGCACGACACGGTCGGCATCGACCTCGTCGCCATGTGCGTCAACGACCTGGTGGTGCAGGGCGCCGAGCCTCTGTTCTTCCTCGACTACTTCGCCTCCGGCAGGCTCGACCGCTCGGTCGGCGGCGGCGTGCTGCGCGGCATCGCCGAAGGCTGCCGCCAGGCCGGCTGCGCCCTGATCGGCGGCGAGACGGCGGAGATGCCGGGGATGTACGCCGCCGGCGACTACGACCTGGCCGGCTTCGCCGTCGGCGCGGTCGAGCGCGACCAGGCCCTGACCGGCCGCGACGTGCGCGACGGCGATCTGGTGCTGGGCCTGGCCTCGACCGGCGTCCACTCCAACGGCTATTCCCTGGTCCGCCGCACCGTCGCGGATGCCGGCCTGGCCTGGGACGAGCCGGCGCCCTTCGCCAACGACAAATCGCTCGGCGAGGCCTTCCTGGCGCCGACCCGGATCTATGTGAAGAGCAGCCTCGCGGCGATCCGCGCCGGCGGCGTCCACGCCCTGGCCCACATCACCGGCGGCGGGCTGACCGAGAACATCCCGCGGGTGCTGCCGGACGGGCTGGGCGTCGCCCTAGACGCCGGGGCCTGGCCCCTGCCCCCGGTGTTCCGCTGGCTCAAGGCCCAGGGCGGGCTGAACCCGGCCGAGCTGGCCCGCACCTACAACTGCGGCATCGGCATGGTGCTGATCGTGTCGCCGGACCGGGCGGACGCCGTGTCGGCGATCCTGGCCGGCCAGGGCGAGACCGTGCACCGGATCGGCCGGGTCGTCGCCGATGCCGGCCGATCCGTGGCGATCGCGGGCACGGAGGCGGCATGGGCCGTCTGAAAGTCGGGGTGCTCATCTCCGGCCGGGGCAGCAACATGGCGGCCCTGGCCGAAGCCTGCGCCGCGCCGGACTTCCCGGCCGAGATCGCCCTGGTGCTGTCCGACATCCCCGGCGCCGGCGGCCTGGCCGTCGCGGCGGGCCGAGGCATCGCCACCGCCACGGTCGACCGCAAGGCCTATTCGTCCAAGGCCGCCTTTGAGGCGGCGATGGACGAGGCGCTGCGCGCCGCCGGGGTCGAACTGGTCTGCCTCGCCGGCTTCATGCGAGTGCTGAGCGCCGATTTCGTCGGCCGCTGGCACGACCGAATCCTCAACATCCATCCGTCGCTGCTGCCGGCCTTCCCCGGCTTGCACACCCATGAGCGGGCGCTGGCCGCCGGCGTCAGGCTCGCCGGCTGCACCGTGCACATCGTGCGCCAGGCGGTCGATGACGGGCCGATCCTGGTCCAGGCGGCGGTGCCGGTGCTCGACGGCGACGATGCCGCCAGCCTCGCCGCGCGCATCCTGGTGGAGGAGCATCGCTGCTACCCGCTGGCGCTCCGCTGGATCGCCGAGGGGCGGGTCCGGATCGAGGACGGGCGGGTCCGGATCACCGGTGCGGACGCCGCCGCAGGCGCGATCCACAACCCCTTGTGATAATTGTCACAAAGCCCAATAGACGCTGCGACAATTAAACCCTATTTCACTGGACAAGGCCGGGGGGCACCCGTAAATGGTGCCTCGATCGCAAACATACGAAAGCGTGACGAGGATGGGCGCGATGGCCAGCGAAGGCACGAATCAGGTTCCGGAAGAACTGCTGGCTTCGCGCAAGCAGATGTATGCCAGCTTCGTGCGCTTCAGCACCTGGGGCATCGTGGCCGTCGCCATCCTGCTGATCGGCATGGCGCTGTTCCTGCTCTGATTTTTGCCATCGGCGCGAAAAAGGCCGGCCCCACGGGGACCGGCCTTTTTTGTTGCCCGATGGCAGCGTCCGGCCCTCCCCGCCGCAGCGGGGAAAGCCGAAAGCGCTTCGGATCAGCCGACGATCTCGGTGCCGGCGAAGAAGAAGGCGATCTCGATCGCCGCGTTCTCGGCCGAATCGGAGCCGTGCACCGAATTCGCCTCGATCGACTCCGCAAACTCCTTGCGGATGGTGCCCGGGGCGGCGTTGGCCGGGTTGGTGGCGCCCATCACCTCGCGGTTGCGGGCCACGGCGTTGTCGCCTTCCAGCACTTGGACCACGACCGGACCCGAGATCATGAAGGCACACAGGTCGTTGAAGAACGGCCGCTCCTTGTGCACGCCGTAGAACGCCTCGGCCTGGGCGCGGCTCAGCTGGATCCGCTTCTGCGCGACGATGCGCAGGCCGGCTTCCTCGAACTTGGCGTTGATCTTGCCGGTCAGGTTGCGGCGGGTCGCGTCCGGCTTGATGATGGAGAGGGTGCGCTCGGCCATTGGATCCTCGGTTTTGCAGGCGTTGGCGATCGGAATTGCGCGGCCTTATAGACGGGCCGCCCCGATCCGGCAACCGAAGCGCGCGAATCCCGCTCTTCCGTGCTATGACGCCGCCGCCATGCTTCAGATCCAGGACATCACCATCCGCATCGCCGGCCGCGTGCTGCTCGACTCCGCTTCGGTGTCGGTGCCGGCCGGGCACAAGGCGGGCCTCGTCGGCCACAACGGCACGGGCAAATCGACGCTGCTGCGCGCGATCCGCAAGGAGATCGGGCTCGACGGCGGCCGGATCAGCTATCCCGGGCGCTGGCGCATGGCCAGCGTGGCCCAGGACGCGCCGGAGGGGTCGGCCAGCCTGCTCGACACCGTGCTGGCCGCCGACACCGAGCGCGCCAGCCTGCTGGACGAGGCGGAGACCGCCGAGGACCCGGACCGGATCGGCGAGATCCACACCCGCCTGGCCGATATCGACGCCCACACCGCTCCGGCCCGCGCCGCCACCATCCTGGCCGGCCTGGGGTTCGACACCGAGGCCCAGGCCCGGCCGGTCGGCGACCTGTCGGGCGGCATGCGGATGCGCGTGGCGCTGGCGGCGACGCTGTTCCTGCAGCCCGATCTTCTCCTTCTCGACGAGCCCACCAACCACCTCGACCTCGAGGCCACGCTGTGGCTCGAGACCTGGCTGAAATCCTACCCGCACACCATCCTGATGGTCAGCCACGACCGCGACCTGCTGAACCGCGTGGTCGACACGACGATCCATCTCGAGAACGGCAAGCTGACCGCCTACAGCGGCGGTTACGACCAGTTCGAGCAGACGCGCCGCATGCGGCTGGAGCATCTGGCGGCGCTGCAGAAGCGGCAGATCGCCCAGCGCGCGCATATGCAGAGCTTCATCGACCGGTTCAAGGCCAAGGCCACCAAGGCCCGCCAGGCGCAGAGCCGGGTCAAGGCATTGGAGAAGATGGAGCCGATCGTGGCCCTGGTCGAAGGCCAGTCGATCAGCTTCGACTTCCCGCCGCCGGAGGAGCTGGCGCCGCCGATCCTGGTGCTGGACAAGGTGACCGTCGGCTATGACGAGCGCCCGGTCCTGAAGAGCCTCGACCTGCGGATCGACATGGACGACCGCATCGCGCTCCTCGGCGCCAACGGCAACGGCAAGTCGACGCTGGTCAAGCTGTTCGCCGGACGGCTGCAGCCGATGGCGGGGCAGCTGCGCAAGTCCAACAAGCTCAAGGTCGGCTATTTCGCCCAGCACCAGGCCGAGGAGCTGGACCTGTCGCTGAACGCCATCGCCCAGGCGCGGCGGGTGATGCCGAATTCGACCGACGAGAAGATCCGCGCCCATCTCGGCCGCTTCGGCTTCGTCCAGCGCCGGTCGGAGACCCGGATCGGCGACATGTCGGGCGGCGAGAAGGCGCGGCTGCTGCTGGCCCTGATGGCGCGCGAGGCGCCGCAGCTGCTGCTGCTCGACGAGCCGACCAACCATCTCGACGTCGACAGCCGCCAGGCGCTGGTGCAGGCGCTGAACGAATATGACGGCGCCGTGGTGCTGATCACCCACGACCCGCATCTGATCGAGCTGACCGCCGACCGGCTGCTCTTGGTCAAGGACGGGGCCGTGAGCCCCTTCGAGGGCGACCTCGACGACTACCGCCGCCTGTTGGCCGAGCAACGCCGGCAGGAGCGCGCCGGGCGGCAGGCGGAGAAGCAGAGCCAGGCCGACCGCAAGGAGCAGCGCCGCGCCGCCGCCGAGGCCCGAGCCCAGCTGGCGCCGCTGCGCCAGGCGATCCGCGAGATCGAGAAGCGGATCCAGGGGCTGGAGCGGGACAAGAAGGCGATCGAGGCGAAGCTGGCCGACACCGCGCTCTACAACAACCCCGCGGCAGCGACCGAGCAGCAGATCGCCCTGCACGACGTGCAGGGCAAGCTCGACGCCGCCGAAGAAGCCTGGCTGGAAGCCAATGGCAAGCTGGAGGCGGCGCAGGCCCTGGCGGGATAGGCCCTTCTTCGTAGGTTGGGTTCGCTTTGCGAACCCAACACGGTACGGCCGCTCGATGTTGGGTTCGCTTCGCGAACCCAACCTACGATTGCAGCGCTTCCCACACCGTCGCCGGGGTCAGCGGCATCTGGATGAGGTCCGCGGCCGCGCCATGGCCAGCGCGGGCCAGGGCATCCGCGACGGCGTTGACCACCGCCGGGGTGGCGCCGATCGTGCCGAGCTCGCCCACGCCCTTCACCCCCAGCGGGTTGTTCAGGCAGGGTATCGATTCGTCGAGCAGATGGACGAAGCCGCGGATCACATCCGCGCGCGGCACGCCGTAATCCATCAGCGTGGCCGTCATGACCTGCCCGGTCTCCGGGTCGTAGACCATCCGCTCGCCCAGCGCCTGGCCGATGCCCTGGACCGCGCCGCCGTCGAGTTGGCCGCGCACGATCATCGGGTTGACCACCCGGCCGACATCGTTGGCCGAAACGTAGGAGACGATGTCGACCGTCCCGGTCTCGGGGTCCAGCTCGACCTCGCAGATATGGCAGCCATTCGGCCAGCTCGGCCCCTTCACCGTGCTGGTGGCGTCGATGAAGATGCGCCGGTCGGGCTGGCGGTCGGCCAGCTCGAACAGGCCGATGGCCCGGTCGGTGCCGGCGATCCGGAACACGCCCTCGGCATATTCGATGTCGGCGGCCGCAGCCTCCAGCGCGTCGCCGGCCAGATCCCGCCCGGTGTCCACCGCGCGCTCGGAGGCGTGGCGGATGGCCGAACCGGCGGTGAACAGCGACCGCGACCCGGCGCTGCCGAAGCCCTGGCCGCGGTCGGTGTCGCCCATGACGATGCGGATCTTCTCGATCGGCACGCCGAACACGTCGACCACCAGCTGGGCGTAGGAGGTCGCGATCCCCTGCCCCATCGGCATGGTTGCCGCGTAGACCTCGATGCCGCCGTCGCCGGAGACCTGCACCGTCACCCGCTCCTCGAACACGTTGCCGCCCGTCCATTCCAGGAACGAGGCCAGGCCGCGGCCGCGCAGCTTGCCGCAGGCCCGGGATTCGGCCTCGCGGGCGGCGAAGCCGTCCCAGTCGGCGAGGGTCACGGCCTGGTCGATGATCGAGCCGAACCTGCCGCTGTCATAGGTCTGCCCCATCGCGTTGGTGTAGGGCATCTGCTCCGGCCGGATCAGGTTGCGGCGCCGGATCTCGACCGGATCCAGGCCGAGCTGCCGCGCCGCGGTGTCGAACAGCCGCTCGATCAGGTAGATCGCCTCCGGCCGGCCGGCCCCGCGATAGGCCGCGGTCGGGGCGGTGTTGGTGAGGATGGCGGTGAACTCGAAATCGATCGGCCGGATGTCATAGATGCTTGTCGACACCCAGGGGCCGATCATCAGCTGGATGATGATGCCGGCCGTGGTCGCATAAGCGCCGACATTGGCAGTGGTCCGGATGCGGTAGCCCAGGGCGCGGCCGGTCTCGTCGAGGGCCAGCTCGGCATGGCTCTCGATATCGCGGCCGTGGGTCGCCGCCAGGAACTCCTCGATCCGCTCGGCGGTCCATTTCACCGGCCGCTGCAGCTTGCGCGCGGCATAGGCGACCATGATGTCCTCGGCATAGAGGCCGGTCTTCATGCCGAAGCCGCCGCCGACATCGTCGACCACCACCCGAACCTTCTCCCGTGGGATGCCGAGCACCGCGTCGCACAGCGTGTCGCGCGCGCCGGACGGCATCTGGCTGGACAGGCGCAGCGTCAGCTTGTCGGCCTCGGCATCGTAATCGGCCTGGGAGCTGCGTGGCTCCATCGGCGTCGGCGCCAGCCGCTGGTTGACGAGGTCGAGCGAGACGACATGGGCGGCCGTCCGGAAGGCGGCGTCGGTCGCCGCCGCATCGCCGTGGCGCATCTGCGCCGCGACGTTGCCCGTCGCCGCCGGCCAGACCTGCGGCGCGTCCGGTGCCAGGGCCTGCGCCAGCCCGGTAACGGCCGGAAGGTCCTCGTACTCGACCACGATGGCGTCGAGCGCGTCCTTCAGCAAAGCGCGGCTTTCGGCCACCAGCGCGACCACGGCCTCGCCGACGAAGCGCACCACCTCCTGCGCCAGGGCCGGCCGCAGCGGCGACGCGCCGGGCGACCCGTCCGGCCGCTTGAAGATCGGCGCCAGCGGCAGCGGCTTCACCCCGTCTGCGGCCAGGTCGGCGCCGGTCAGCACCGCGACCACCCCCGGCATCGCCAGCGCCGCCGAGGCATCGATCGACACGATCCGCGCATGCGGATGCGGCGAGCGCAGGAAACCGAGATAGGCCTGTCCTGGCAGGGAGATATCGTCGCTGAACCGGCCGGCGCCGGCCAGGAGCCCGGCATCCTCGATCCGCCGCACCTCGCGCCCGCTGCCGAACCGTCCGACAGTCGATCCGTCCGTCATCACTCGTCACCTTGGCTGGGAAACCGCCCGGATCGCTGACCCGCGGCGGCCTTGGCTGTCAGTCTATATGGTTGCGGATTGCGCCCGCGCATCACTTGCCGGACAAATTGGCAGCGGCTGCAACTCAGCCCCGCTCCGGCCAGCGGATCAGGCCGCGGGTGAAGTCGCGCCAGGCGGCGGCCGTGCTCCAGCGGTCGAACAGCAGGGCGTGCAGCCCGGCGCTGACCAGCAGGATCACCGCGGCGGCGAAGACCACGTCGCTGAAGAAATGCCCGCCCATGCCGACGCGCAGCAGGCCCAGCAGGCCGCCCAGCGCCATCGATCCCCAGAAGATCCGGCGGCGGCGCCGCGCCGGCACGACATAGGCGACGCTGTGGACGACGAAACCGACGGTCGGGTCGCCGGCGACGAAGGAGCAGTTGCGGGCACACTGGCCGGCCGGGATCAGCGGCGGCGTGAAGACCGCGGCGCCGCCGAAGGCCTCGACCTGGCGCGGCCGGGCCCGACCCCAATGGTCCTTCAGCACGGCGTTGGCCACCAGCCCGGGCCCGATCGCCAGCGCCAGGGCCAGGAAGGCCCAGCGCCGCGCGTCGAGGCCGAGCAGCCGCCGCTGCCGCAGCCAGGTCCAGCCCGCGGCGAGCAGAAGCAGCACGGCGGCGGCGCGGACCAGGAGTTGCACCACCTCGTGGATCGCCTCCGCCGGCGGCGCCCCGTCCCAGGCGAAGCCGCTGCCGGGGGCGTAGAACCAGCCGGAGACGACGAGGTCGATCCCGGGCAGGAGGACCAGCAGGGCACAAATCGCGACCGCGAGCCACAGTGCCGTGCGCGGCGTCACCCGCCCACCCGTTGCTTCTCGCTCCAGGCCCCGGCCTCGTCCTGCTGGTAGTAGACCAGGGTATGGCCGCCGTCGCGGAAGCGCTTCCAGCGCCCTCGGGCGGCCTGTACCGCCTCCGGGTCGTTGCCGTCGAACAGGTCGCAGACCGTCGGGAAGGCGCCGTCGCCGTCCGACTCCGCGCCGTCGCCCAGGAACAGCACCTGGGCGCCGTTCGGGTTCTCGACCTGGTCGCTGATCCAGACCGGCTGCTCTTCGGCAAAGCCGTCGCGCTTGGTGCCGTGCGGCAGGAAGCCTTCCTTGGAATAGGTCCAGAGATGGCCGGCCAAGCTCTCCGCCCGCTCCTCCGAGCCGACGCAGACCACGGCCCGCCAGCCGCGCTGCAGCGTCCGGTCGAGCAGCACCGGCAGGGTCTGCTCGAACGTCCGCGCGGTCAGGTGATAAAAGCGGATCTCGGCCATCAGCCCTCGTAATTGTCGGCCACGAACCGCTCCAGCAGGCGCACGCCGAAGGCGGTGGCGCCCTTCGGCACGGTCGGCGTGTCCTTGCTGGACCAGGTGGTGCCGGCGATATCCAGATGGGCCCAGGGCACCTTGTTGACGAAGCGCTGCAGGAACTGCCCGCCGATGATCGACCCGGCGTCGCGGCTGCCGGTGATGTTCTTCATGTCGGCGATGTCGCTGTCGATCTGCTTGTCGTAGGCGTCGCCCAGCGGCAGGCGCCACAGCTTCTCCTCGACCGCCTTGCCGGCGGCGGTCAGCTTCTCGGCCAGGGCGTCGTCGTTCGCGAACAGGCCGGCATGGTCCGTGCCCAGCGCGATGATAACCGCGCCGGTCAGGGTGGCGAGGTTGACCATCGCCTTCGGCTTGAACCGGTCCTGCGTGTACCAGAGCGCGTCGGCCAGGACGAGCCGGCCCTCGGCGTCGGTGTTCCAGACCTCGATGGTCTGGCCGGACATCGAGGTGACGATGTCGCCCGGCCGCTGCGCGTCGCCGGACGGCATGTTCTCGACCAGGCCGAGCACGCCGACCGCGTTGACCTTGGCCTTGCGCAGCGCCAGCGCCTTGAACAGCCCGGTGACAACGCCGGCGCCGCCCATGTCCCACTTCATGTCCCACATGCCCTGGCCGGGCTTCAGCGAGATGCCGCCGGTGTCGAAGGTCACGCCCTTGCCGACGAAGGCGATCGGCGCCTCGTCCTTGCGCTTGCCGCCGGCGCCCTTCCATTGCAGCACCACCAGCTAGCTCTCGCGCGCCGAGCCCTGGCCGACGCCGAGCAGCGCGCCCATGCCGAGCTTACGCATCTGCTTCTCGCCCAGGATCTCGACCTCGACGCCGAGATCCGCCAGCTCCTTGGCCTTGGCGGCGAAGCTCTCCGGATGGAGGATGTTGGCCGGCTCGGACACCAGCTCGCGGGTCAGGAACACGCCCTGGGCCACCGCATCGGCGCGGGCGAAGGCCTTCTTCGCCGCCGCGGCCTCGCCGGTCTGCACCGTCAGGCCCTTCAGCGTCGGCTTCGCCTCGGCCTTCTCCTTGGTGCGGTAGCGCTCGAACCGCCAGGCCCGCAACCGGGCGCCGAACGCGAATTCGGCGGCCGCCGCGCCCGCCCCCTGGCCGGCGAGAACGATGCCGTCGAGTTGGGCCGTCGCCGTGCCGATCCGGGCCTGGTTCAAGAGCGCGGCGACCGCGCCGCCAGCCCGCTGCAGCCGGACCGCATCGACCTCTTCCGGCTTGCCGAGGCCGAACAGCACGATCTGGCCAACGCCAACGCCGGCAAGGCCGTACAGGGTCAGCGTCTCGTCGCGGCCGCCCTTGAACTTCGGCGCGGCCTTCAGCGCCCGCGACAGCGCCCCCTTCGACCGCTTGTCGGCCGCGGCGGCGGCCGTGGAGAGAACGCCGTCGGCGAACACGCCGAGCACCAGGGCGCCGGCTTCCACCGAAGCAGGCGGGGCAAAGGAGATCTGCATCTTGTCGTCTTCCGGGCGATTTCCGATGACCGCGGCCGAAGCGGCGGAACCTGCAAGGTAACAGGGGGTTTCACACCCGTCACCGGTCGAAAACGGCCCTGCCGCCCGGCTGCGACTCCTTGATGGTCGCGGCGGCGGGCCGTCTGATGTAGAAGAAGCGCCCAACCGCCTTCGGCACCACAGGCCAGCCGCACCCGATGCTCCGCTCCCCCACCCTCTACGCCTATATCGTGCGGCAGTTCCTGTTCTGGTTCCTGGCCGTGCTGCTGGTGCTGAGCGGCGTGATCGCGGTGTTCGAGTTCGTCGAGTTCGTGCGCCAGGTCAGCGCCGTGCCCGAGCTGCCGGTGAGCCTGGCCTTCACCCTGGCCGCCTTCAAGCTGCCCAGCGACGTCGAGATCCTGTTCCACTTCGCCGTGCTGATCGCGGCGATGGTGACCTTCTGGCGCATGACCCGCAGCCGCGAGCTGGTGGTGGCGCGCGCCGCCGGCCTGTCGGCCTGGCAGTTCCTGGCGCCGGTGATCGCCGCGGCGATGGTGCTGGGCGTGGTCAAGATCGCCGTCGTCAACCCGATCTCGGCGGCGATGTACAGCCGTTTCGAGCGCCTGGACCTCGACTTCCTGGGCGGCACCGGCGACGTCATGAAGGTGGCCAGGACCGGCTTCTGGCTGCGCCAGAAGGACGAGGGCGAAATCGTCGTCATCCACGCCGAGAAGGTCGGCAGCAACGGCGACGAGCTGCAGAACGCGATGTTCCTGCTGCTGAACCCGGACGAGAGCTATCACGGCCGGATCGACGCCGCGAACGCCCATCTCCAGGACGGCAAATGGGTGATCAACGATGCCTGGGTCATGGACGGCAGCCAGCCGGCGCAGCATGTCGACACCACCTCGATCCCGAGCAACCTGACCCGCAACGGCATCCAGGAGCGGTTCGCCTCGCAGCAGACCATCTCGTTCTGGGACCTGCCGGACTATATCCGCAATCTCGAGGCCACCGGCTTCTCCTCGACCCGCTACCGCATCGCCTACCAGGGGCTGCTGTCGCAGCCTCTGCTGATGGCGGCGATGATCCTGGTCGCCGCGGCCTTCAGCCTGCGGCCGGGGCGCCGGGTCGACACCGTGCTGATGATCGTCGGCGCCATCGTCACCGGCTTCTCGATCTTCGTCCTCGGCGACATCGTGGCGGCGCTCGGCCGCGCCGGAACCCTGCCGGTGCCGATGGCCGCCTGGGCCACCTCCTGCGTCGCCCTCCTGTTCGGCGCCGCCGCGCTGCTCCATCTCGAGGATGGCTGAGCCTGCCATGCCCCGGGATCTGGCCGCTTTTGCCTTGAGTCGGCCAAAGTCACGTGCTGTATCTGCGCCTTTCAATAGCGAGGCCGTGTCGCCCTCATGATCCTTCGTCTGTCGGCCCCGATCGTCGCCCTGGTCCTGGCGATCACCTCTCTCGTCGCCCCCTCCGCCATGGCGCAGACCCGCCCTGCACCGGCCTCAGCCGTCGGCACCATCGCTGCGGTGGTCAATGACGACGTGATCACCGTGGCCGACCTGCAGATGCGCCTGCGCCTGGCGCTGATGAGCAGCGGTCTGCCGGCGACGCCGGACGCCCAGCAGCGGATGCTGCCCCAGGTGCTGCGCCTGCTGATCGACGAGAAGCTGCAGGGCCAGGAGGCCAAGCGCGCCGGCATCAGCGTCCCGGCCCAGGACGTGGACCGGGCGCTGGCGGCGATCGCCGGCCAGAACCGGATGTCGACGCAGCAGCTGTTCACGATGCTGAAATCCACCGGGGTGCCGCAGACCGCGCTGGAGGACCAGGTGCGCTCCCAGCTGGCCTGGCGCCAGCTGGTCCAGCGCCGCTTCGTCTCCCAGGTCGAGGTCTCCGACACCCAGGTCGACGAAGTGGTCGAGCGGCTGAAGGCGAACCAGGGCAAGCCGCAATATCTCGTCGCCTCGATCTTCCTCGCGGTCGACCAGGATGCGGGCGAGGGCCAGGTCAAGGCCCTGGCCGACCGCCTGGTCTCGGAGATCCGCCGCGGCGCCCCCTTCCCGGCCGTGGCCCGCCAGTTCAGCCAGGCCGCCGGCGCCCAGAGCGGCGGCGACATGGGATGGGTCCTGGCCGGCCAGCTGGAACCCGCGCTCGACCAGGTGCTCGGCACCATGCAGCAGGGCCAGGTGTCGGACCCGATCCGCACCCTCGGCGGCTACAATATCCTGCTGCTGCGCGACAAGCGGCTGGTCAACGCCAACACCGCGACCGGCGTCAAGGTCCGCCTGAACCAGATTGTCGTTCCGGTGCCGCCGACCGCGCCGGGCAACCGGGTGCAGACCGTGGTGGCGCAGATGCGCAACGACTTCTCCGGCGTGAACGGCTGCGAGGCCTTCCGCGCCAAGGCCAAGGAACTGGGCGTGACCGCCAACCCGGATCTCGGCGACATCCTGCTCAACCGCCTGCCCGATGCGATGCGCCAGGTGGTCAGCGCCCTGCCAGACGGCCAGGTCAGCTCGCCCCTGCGCGTGCCGGACGGCGTTGCCGTGATGATGGTCTGCTCGCGCCAGGATGCCGGCGGCGACGGCGTCGATCGCGACCAGATCCGGTCCGGCCTGGCCGAGCAGAAGCTGGACATGATGCAGCGTCGGCTGCTGCGCGACCTGCGCGGCAACGCCTATATCGACATCCGGCTCTGAGAGGCATCTGACCCTGTCCGGCGACCTCCGCGACGCGATCGCCGCCCTGCCGCCGCTGCGCGACGTGATCGCGCGGCACGAGCTGGCGGCGAAGAAGTCGCTCGGGCAGAACTTCCTGCTCGACCTCAACGTCACCGCCCGGATCGTCCGCGAGGCCGGCGACCTGGCCGGCGCGCATGTGGTCGAGATCGGGCCGGGCCCCGGCGGGCTGACCCGGGCGCTCCTGGCCTCCGCCGCCGACAGCGTCACGGTGGTCGAGCGCGACCGGCGCTTCCGGCCGGCGCTGGAGGAGCTGGCCGCCGTGGCCGGCGGCAAACTGCGGATCGTCGAGGCCGACGCGCTGCAGACCGACATCCCGGCGCTGGTGCCGGCGCCGCGCGCCGTGATCGCCAACCTGCCCTACAACGTGGCGACGCCACTCCTGATCGGCTGGCTGCGCCGGATCGACGAGTTCCGGTCGCTGACGCTGATGTTCCAGAAGGAGGTGGCGGACCGCCTGGTGGCCGAGCCGCGCAGCAGCGCCTACGGCCGGCTGTCGGTGATCGCCCAGTGGCGGGCCGAGGTCGATCCGTTGCTGACCCTGCCGGCCCGCGCCTTCACGCCGCCGCCCAAGGTCGATTCGACCGTGGTCAGCTTCCGGCCGCGCGGGAACCGGCAGGACGTGCCGTTCGAGGCGATGGAGACGGTCACCGCCGCCGCCTTCGGCCAACGCCGCAAGATGCTGCGCGCCAGCCTGCGCGGCCTGGGCGACGCCGAGGCGCTGCTGGCCGAGGCCGGCCTGCCGCCGACCGCGCGGGCCGAGGAGATCGACATCGCCGGCTTCGTCCGCCTGGCCCGGGCAGTGACGGCCCGCTCGAAGGCCTAAAGCTTCGCCTGCAGCGAGCGGACGAAGTCCGGCAGGCCGGTCTGGCGGCTGCGACGCAGCCGCTCCGCCGTCAGGATCGCCTGCACCTGGGCGATGCTGGCGTCCAGGTCCTGGTTGACGATCGCGTAGTCGTATTCCGGCCAGTGGCTCATCTCGTCCGCCGCCTTGGCCATGCGGCCGGCGATCACCTGGTCGCTGTCCTGGGCGCGGGCGCGCAGCCGTTCCTCCAGCGCCTCCACCGTCGGCGGCAGCACGAACACGCTGACCAGGTCGGTGCGGACCTTCTGCGCCAGCTGCTGGGTGCCCTGCCAGTCGATGTCGAAGATCACGTCGCGACCGGTCGCCAGCGCCGCTTCGACCGGCGCGCGCGGCGTGCCGTAGCCGTTGCCGAAGACCGTGGCACGCTCGAGCAGCTCGTCATTGGCGACCATGGCGTCATAGGCCGCCTGATCGATGAAGTGGTAGTGCGTGCCGTCGACCTCGCCCGGCCGCTGCGCCCGGGTGGTGACCGAGACGGAGATCGTCAGGTTCGGGTCCTGCGCCAGAACGGCCCGGGTGATCGAGGTCTTCCCCGCCCCCGAGGGCGAGGACAGGACGAGCATGAGCCCGCGTCGGGAAATAGCGGTGGTCATTCGATGTTCTGGATCTGCTCGCGGAACTGTTCGATCACGGCCTTGAGGTCGAGGCCGATCCGGGTCAGCGCCACATCCGCCGCCTTCGAGCACAGCGTGTTCGCTTCCCGGTTGAACTCCTGGCACAGGAAATCGAGCCGGCGCCCGACGCCGCTACCGGCGGCAAGCAGGCCGCGCGCCTGGCCGATATGGGCGTCGAGCCGGTCGAGCTCCTCGCGCACGTCGCAGCGGCCGACCAGCACCGCCACCTCCTGCGCCAGCCGGTCCTCGGCCAGAGGCGGCCGGGCTTCCAGCAACAGGTCGAGCTGGGCCTTGAGCCGCGCCTTGAGCGCCTCCGGCTGGGCGGCGGCGGAAGCCCGGGCCTGGCCGACGAGCGCGGTGATCTGGTCGATCTGGCCGGCCAGGACGTCGCGCAGGCGCCCGCCCTCCTCCAGCCGCGTCGCCAGCAGGTCGTCGAGCAGCGGCGCGATCGCCGCCCCCGCCTCGGCCTCGACGGCGCCGTTCAGCTCGGCCGACGCGGCATCGCCGTTCTCGACGACGCCGCGCACGCCGAGCAGCGCGTCGACCTGCACCGGCGCTGTGTCGCCGTTCACCTCGCGCACCAGCGCGATCAGCTGGTCCAGCACCTCGCGGTTGATGCGCAGCTGCGGCGCCGCCTCGCTGCGGCCGAGCGACAGGTTGAGGGTGATGTTGCCGCGGCGGAAGCGCTTGGCCAGCTCGATCCGCGCGGCGGCCTCCAGCCGCTCGAAGCCGGCCGGGGTGCGCAGGCGCAGGTCGAGCGACTTGCCGTTGACGCTGCGCGCTTCCCACACCCAGGACACGCCCTCGACGCCGCCCTCCCTGCGGGCGAAGCCGGTCATGCTGGAAAGCTGGGCCGAGGCGGTCTTATCCTGAGTCATAGCGGGCTTATAGCGGTCGCCCGGATCGCCAACAAGGAGAACACCATGGCGGGTCCGACCGCGATCCTGATCACCGGCGCCTCGAGCGGCCTCGGCGCGGCGCTGGCCAAGGGCTATGCCGCGCCCGGCGTGCGGCTGGTGCTGTTCGGGCGCGACACCGCCCGGCTGGAGACGGTGGCGGAGGCGGTCCGTGCCCTCGGCGCGACGGCGGAAACAACGGCCGTCGATGTCACCGATCAAGCGACGATGGCGGCGGCTGTGATCGCGGCCGACGAGGCCGGGCCGCTCGACCTCGTCATCGCCAATGCCGGCGTCGCGCCGGGCGGGGCCGAGGGCACCGACGTCGCGGCGAAGGCCCGCCGGATCCTGGCGGTCAATCTCGACGGCGTGCTCAACACCGTCGACCCGATCCGCCCGCGCATGGCGGCGCGGGGCGCCGGGCAGATCGCGCTGATGAGCTCCCTGGCCGGGTTCCGCGGCTTTCCCGGCATGGGGCCCTACGCCGCCTCGAAGGCCGCGGTGCGGATCCATGGCGAGGCGCTCCGGGTCGAGCTGCGGCCGCGCGGCGTCCGGGTCTCGGTGATCTGCCCCGGCTTCGTGCGCACGCCGATGACCGACGGCGCCGGTTTCCCGATGCCGATGCTGATGGAGGTCGAGGACGCGGCGGCGGCGATCCGGCGCGGCCTGGAGCGCGGCCGGCCGCTGATCGCCTTCCCCTGGCCGATCCATGCCGGCTCGCGGCTGCTGGCCGCGCTGCCGGCCGCCTGGGCCGACGCGCTCATCCGCCGTTTCATCCGGGTGTGACTGCCGTCACGGTACGCCCACGCCGGATCGGGCATTGTCGCGTCACGCATTCAGAAAGCGCGACATCATGCACCTGATTCATGACGACGACGACACCGACAGCCCGTTCGACCTGGTCCGCGAGATCGTGACAATCGTCGGCTGGGTGGCGACCACCTTCGCCCTGCTGCTGGTCGCCTACGCCGCGTTCGGCTGATCCGGCCGGTCGGGGGGCTGTTGCGCCGAAGCGGCGGCCGGCGCCCCCTCGTCCAGATCCCCCATCATCAGCGCGGCCTGGCGCTTGAGATGGGCGTAGCGCCGGATGCTGAAGAAGATGCTGCCGACATAGATCAGGCCGAGCGCGACCAGCGTCGGCCAGGTGGCGGTGACCAGCAGCGTGGCCACCAGCCCGACCCCGACCAGCACCGGCACGATATATTCCTGCGGGATCCGCACCACCTTCATCGAGAAGGTCGGGATCCGGCTGACCAGCAGCAGCGCGACGAAGACGGTCCAAAGCCCGACCAGCAGCGGCGCCGCCCAGAAGCCGGACGAGAACTCGAAGCTGATCATCAGCGGCATCAGGATCAGGATGGCGCCCGCGGGCACCGGCACGCCGGTGAAGTAGTTGTAGGCGAAGGGCGGCAGGGTGGTGTCGTCCAGCGCCGTGTTGAAGCGCGCCAGGCGCAGCGCGGCGCAGACGGCATAGGCCATGACCGCCAGCCAGCCCAGGCTGCCGGCATCCTGCATCATCCAGAGATAGAGGATGATCGCCGGGCTGACGCCGAAGCTGACGATGTCGGCCAGGCTGTCCAGCTCGGCCCCGAATTTGCTCGACCCGCGCAGCAGCCTGGCGACGCGGCCGTCCAGCCCGTCCAGCACCGCGGCCACCAGGATCGCCGTCACCGCCTGCTCCCAGCGCTCATGCACGGCGTAGCGGATCGCGGTCAGCCCGGCGCACAGCGCCAGCGTGGTCAGGATGTTCGGCAGCAGCCGGTTGATCGTCAGGCCGCGGATGCGGACGACCGGGCGGCGGCGGAAGGGCCGCGGGCCTCGCCGGTGTTCGGGCTTCATCATCGTGCGACGGCGACCGGGTTGGCGACGACCGCGGCCGCCAGGTCGGCCAGCACGGTCTCGCCGCCGACCATGGTCTGGCCGACCGAGACCAGAGGCTCCACCCCGTCGGGCAGGTAGATGTCGGTCCGGCTGCCGAAGCGGATCAGCCCGTATGTCTCACCCGCCACCACCGGCTGGCCGGGCGACAGGTCGCAGATGATGCGCCGGGCCACCAGCCCCGCGATCTGGACGAAGACCAGGATCCGCCCGTCCGGCAGGCGCAGCGAGACGGCGCAGCGCTCGTTCTCCTCGCTGGCCTTCTCCAGATTGGCGTTCAGGAACTTGCCCGGCCGGTATTTCACGTCGACCACCGCCCCGTCGGCCGGGACCCGGTTCACATGCACGTTGAACACGTTGAGGAAGATGCTGACCCGGGTCAGCGGCCGGCTGCCGAGGCCGAGCTCCGCCGGGGGCACCGCCTGCACCAGCATCTGCACCACGCCGTCGGCCGGCGCCACCACCAGGTCCGGCCGGGTCGGCGTCACCCGCGGCGGATGGCGGAAGAAGTAGATGCACCAGGCGGTCGCCAGCACGCCGAGCCAGCCCAGGGGCTCCCAGATCAGGAACAGGATCACCGTGACCACGGCGAACACGCCGATGAACGGGTAGCCGGCCGGATGGATCGGCACCAGGACCCCGCGGATCGTGTGCAGAAGATGGGGGTCGTCGTTCAAGGCGTCTCGTCTCCGCTTGCCGGGGCCGCGTCGCCGGGAGTCGGCGGGGCGGCCTGCCGTCGCTTCTGCCATTCGGCGACGTTGCGATTGTGCTCCTCGAGCGTCCGGGCAAAGACATGCCCGCCGGACCCGTCGGCCACGAAGTAATAATAATCCGTAACCGCCGGCTTGAGCACTGCGGCAAGTGCGTCGCGCCCGGGATTGGCGATCGGTCCCGGCGGCAGGCCCGTCACGACATAGGTGTTGTAGGGCGAATCCAGCTTCCAGTCGGCCCGGGTCAGCGGGCGGCCGAGCGGCTTCCTGCCCTGGGTCAGGGCATAGATCACCGTCGGGTCGGCCTGCAGCGGCATGCCGGCCTGCAGCCGGTTCAGGAACACGCTGGCGACCGCGGGACGTTCCGCCGGCACCCCCGTCTCCTTCTCCACGATCGACGCCAGGGTGACGGCCTCCTGCGGCGACTTGAACGGCAGCCCGTTCGCCCGCCTCGCCCAGAGCGCGTCGATCTCCTGCCGCATCGCCTTGCGCATCCGTTCGATCACGGCCGCGCGGGTGTCGCCGCGGATGAACTGATAGGTTTCCGGCAGCAGCGAGCCGTCTGCCGGGACATCCCCGGCCTCGCCGGTCAGGAGAGGCTCGGCCTGCACCAGGGCCACGATCTCGGCCGAGGTCAGGCCTTCCGGAACGGTGACCTTGTGCGAGACGTTGCTGCCGCGGGCCAGGAGATCGGCCGCCTCGGCCGGGGAAATCCCGGGCGCGAAGGCGTATTCCCCGGCCTTCAGGACGCGGTCGCCGCCGTCCAGCGCGGTCCCGGCCAGGAACACCCAGCGGTTCTCCACGACGCCCGCCGCCTCAAGCTGAGCCGCGATCGCGGTCAGGCCGCTGCCGCGCTCGATGACGAGCGTCGCCGGAGCCGTCAGCGGCCCCGGCGAACGATACTCATGAAGGAACCATGCGACGCCGCCACCGATGACGGCCGCCAGGACCACCAGGAAGACGAGCGCGCGGGCGAGTGCCCGAAGCATGAACTCAGACGTACTCTCGGAAGATCAGCGACGCGTTGGTCCCGCCGAAGCCGAAGCTGTTCGACAGCGCGGCACGCACCGGCCGCTCCTTGGCCTGCTTCGGCACCAGGTCGACGCCGAGGCAGCTGTCCGACGGATCCTCGAGGTTCAGCGTCGGCGGCACCAAATCGTGGTTGACCGCGAGCACCGAATAGATCGCCTCGACCGCGCCGGCCGCGCCGAGCAGATGGCCGATCGCGGACTTGGTCGATGACATCGACACGGTCTCGATCGCATTGCCGAACAGGCGCTTGACCGCGCCGAGTTCGATCTCGTCGCCCAGCGGCGTCGAGGTGCCGTGGGCGTTGACGTAGTCGATGTCCGACGGGGCCAGGCCGGCCCGCTTCAGCGCCGCCGACATCGCCCGGAAGCCGCCGTTGCCGTCGTCCGGCGGGGCGGTGATATGATGGGCGTCGCCCGACAGGCCGTAGCCCACGACCTCGGCATAGATCGTGGCGCCGCGCGCCTTGGCGTGCTCCAGCTCCTCCAGCACGACCACGCCGGCACCCTCGCCCATGACGAAGCCGTCGCGGCCCTTGTCATAGGGGCGCGAGGCCCGGTCGGGGGCGTCGTTGTAGGCGGTGGACAGCGCCCGGGCCGCGGCGAAGCCGGCGAGCCCGAGCCGGCACACCGCCGCCTCCGCCCCGCCCGCCACCATGACGTCGGCATCGTCCCACATGATCAGCCGCGCCGCGTCGCCGATCGCGTGCGCGCCGGTCGAGCAGGCCGTGACCACGGCATGGTTCGGACCGCGGAAGCCGTGCTGGATCGAGACCTGGCCGGAGGCCAGGTTGATCAGCGCCGCCGGGATGAAGAAGGGGGAGATCCGGCGGGGCCCCTTCTCCTCCAGGGTCAGCGAGCCCTCGGCGATCCATTGCAGGCCGCCGATGCCCGAGCCGATCATGACGCCGGTGCGGTCACGCGCCTCGTCGGTCGGCGGCACCCATCCCGAATTCGCGATCGCCTCATTGGCCGCGGCGATCGCGTAATGGATGAAGACGTCGTTCTTGCGCTGGTCCTTGGGCGGGACCGCGCTGTCGACGTCGAAATCGCCGGGGCCGGTGCCGCGCGGCACCATGCCCGCGATCCGCGCCGGCAGATCCGAGACGTCGAAGGTCGAGATCGCCCCGATGCCGGACTGGCCGGCGATCAGTCGATCCCAGTTGGTCTTCACACCGGCACCGAGAGGCGTGACCATCCCCATGCCGGTGATTACGACACGTCGCATCATTTCATCCGGTTCTGCGGCGGAACGTGGCAAGGGCCTGCGATCAGCCGGCCGAATGCTGCTCGATGAACTGGATCGCGTCCTTCACCGTCAGGATCTTCTCGGCCGCGTCGTCCGGAATCTCGCAGCCGAACTCCTCCTCGAACGCCATGACCAGCTCGACGGTGTCGAGGCTGTCCGCGCCCAGATCGTCGATGAAGCTGGCCGACTCGGTGACCTTGCCTTCTTCGACGCCAAGATGCTCGACGACAATCTTCTTAACGCGCTCGGCGATGTCGCTCATTCGTTCTACCTTTCAAGAGAGCGGAACGGGGCTGAATTCCGCAGTGCTGAACCCCCGCACGAGTGACCGCCCCGTAACCCGCGGTCACATAACACACCTGATCGAACATGGCCAAGCATCTGGCCATGTCCAGCCCTGGCGACGTCAAACCATCGCCATTCCGCCATTCACATGGATGGTCTGGCCGGTGACATAGGCCGCCTCGTTGCTGGCGAGATACAGGACCGCGGCCGCGATCTCGGCCGGCTCGCCCATCCTCGCCATCGGGATGGTGGCCGAGATCCGTGCCTTCTGCTCGTCGTTCAGCGCACCGGTCATGGCGCTGGTGACGAAGCCCGGCGCGACGCAGTTGACGGTGATGCCGCGGCTCGCCACCTCCTGCGCCAGCGCCTTGGTCATGCCGGTCAGGCCGGCCTTGGAGGCCGCGTAGTTGGCCTGGCCCGGATTGCCGGTATGGCCGACGATCGAGGTGATCGACACGATCCGGCCCCAGCGCTTCTTCATCATGCCGCGCAGCGCCGCGCGGGCCAGGCGGAAGGCGGACACCAGGTTGACGTCGAGGACGGTCTCGAAATCCTCGTCCTTCATCCGCATCGCCAGGCCGTCGCGGGTCAGGCCTGCATTGTTGACCAGGATGTCGAGGCCGCCGGTCGCGGCCTCGGCCGCCTTGGCCACCGATTCGGCGCCCTCGGCGCTCGACAGGTCGCCCGGCGTCACATAGGCCCGCTCGCCCAGTTCCCGGGCCAGCCCCTCCAGCTTCTCGACCCTGGTGCCGGACAGCGCCACGGCGGCGCCCTGGGCGTGCAGCAGGGTCGCGATGGCGCGGCCGATGTCGCCCGAGGCGCCGGTGATAAGCGCCGACTTGCCGTTCAGATCGAACATGGTCTCATTCCTTGTGCTGCGGCCCCGTGTTTCAGGCGCCGGTCGATGCGATCCAGGCGTCGATCTCCTCGGGCGTCTGCAGCGACACTGCGGCGAGGTCGCGATCGATGCGCTTGGCGAGGCCGGCCAGCACCTTGCCGGCCCCGAGCTCGACCAGTTCCTGCACGCCCGCGGATTTCATGTAAAGCACGCTCTCGCGCCAGCGCACGGTGCCGGTCACCTGCTCGACCAGCAGGCGGAGGATCTCGTCCGGCGCGGTCACCGGGGCGGCGGTGACGTTGGCCACCACCGGCACGGCCGGCGCCTTGATCTCGACCTCCGCCAGCGCCGCGCGCATCGCCTCGGCCGCCGGCGCCATCAGCGGGCAATGGAAGGGGGCACTGACGGGAAGGAGGATGCTGCGCTTGGCGCCGAGCTCGGCCGCCAGGGCCATCGCCCGCTCCACCGCCGCCTTGTGGCCGCTGACCACAACCTGGCCGGGGGCGTTGTCATTGGCCGCGGCGCAGATCGAATCCGCGGTCGAGGCACGGGCGGCGACGTCGCGCGCCTGGTCGAGGTCGAGGCCCAGCAGCGCCGCCATGGCGCCGACGCCGACCGGCACCGCCTTCTGCATCGACCGGCCGCGCAGGCGCAGCAGCCGGGCCGCGTCGGCGACGCTGACCGCCCCGGCCGCGGCCAGGGCCGAGTACTCGCCCAGGCTGTGGCCGGCGACGAAGCCGGCGAAATCGGCCAGCGACTTGCCGGACCGCTCCGCCACCGCCCGCGCCGCGGCGACCGAGGCCGCCATCAGCGCCGGCTGGGCGTTCTCGGTCAGGGTCAGCGTCTCGATGTCGCCGCCGAACATCAGCTCGGACAGTTTCTGGCCCAACGCCGCATCGACCTCGGCGAAGACGTCGCGGGCGGCGGCCGACCCTTCGGCCAGCGCCTTGCCCATGCCGACAGCCTGGCTGCCCTGTCCCGGAAACACGAAAGCGCGCGCCATGGCGGCGATCCCCGCATCACAATGAGGGCGCTGGTCTTAGAGCCTCGCCACTGCAAGTCAAGCCTGATCGATGATACAGGGTTCCGATCGTGCTTGATCTTCGGCCGCTCCTGAGTATAGTGCGCGGCTTCGTCGATGCTCCTTGCCGGCCGCACGGCATAGCGGTCGGCTTTGGCATGGGCGGCTGGCGGTCCGCCGCACAGCGCCATGCCGGGAACAGCCATAAGGAGTCACCATGCCACTTTACGAGAGCGTGTACATCGCGCGGCAGGACGTGTCCGCCGCGCAGGTGGAGGCCCTGACCGAGGGCTTCACCGCCATCCTCACCGAGAATGGCGGCAAGGTCACCAAGACCGAGTATTGGGGCCTGAAGAGCTTCGCCTATCGGATCAAGAAGAACCGCAAGGGCCACTACGTCCTGCTGAACATCGACGCCCCCGCGGCCGCCGTGGCCGAGATGGAGCGCCTGATGGGCATCAACGAGGACGTGCTGCGCACCCTGACCCTGCGCATGGACGTCCTCGAGGAAGGCCCCTCGGCGATGATGCAGAGCCGGGCCGGCCGGGACCGTGACGGTCGCGACCGCGATGGCCGGGGCGACCGTGACGGCCCCCGCGGCGATCGCGACCGTGGCGAGCGCCGGGACCGTGGCTTCGGCGCCCCGCGCGAACAGGCCGAAGGTGAAGGAGCCCAGGCATGAGCGCGATGGGTGCACGCCGTCCGTTCTTCCGCCGCCGGAAGACCTGCCCGTTCTCCGGCGCCAACGCGCCGAAGATCGACTACAAGGACACCAAGCTGCTGGGCCGGTTCATCTCCGAGCGCGGCAAGATCGTCCCGAGCCGCATCACCGCGGTCTCGGCCAAGAAGCAGCGTGAGCTGGCCCGCGCCATCAAGCGCGCGCGCTTCCTCGGCCTCCTGCCCTACATCGTGAAGTAAGGGGAGGTTCAGCCATGGAAATCATCCTGCTGGAGCGGGTCGAGAAGCTCGGCCAGATCGGCGACGTGGTGAAGGTGAAGCCCGGCTTCGCCCGCAACTACCTCCTGCCGCAGAAGAAGGCGCTGCGCGCGACCAAGGCCAACCTGGCCGTGTTCGAGAAGCAGCGGGCGCAGATCGAGGCCAACAACCTCGAGGCCAAGGGCGAGGCGCAGACCGTCGCGGGCCGGATGGACGATGTGCAAATCGTCGTCATCCGCCAGGCCGGCGATACCGGCCAGCTCTACGGCTCGGTGTCGGCGCGTGACATCGCCGAGGCCCTGACCGAGGCCGGCTACACCGTCTCGCGCGGCCAGGTCGCGATCGAGCAGCCGATCAAGACCCTGGGCCTGGAGAAGGTCCGGATCCGGCTGCACCCCGAGGTCAGCGTCATCGTCACCGTGAACGTCGCCCGCTCGGCCGAAGAGGCCGAGATGCAGCGCCAGCGCGGCGGCATGGTCGTCGCCTCGGTCCTCGAAGAGGAAGAAGCGGCGGCCGAAGCCGCTGCCGAGGCCGCCATCGCCGAGGCCGAGACCGAGAGCACCGAGGGCGAGCCGGCGTAACCGGCTCTCGCCGGTCAGTATCGAGAGGGCGCGGATCTTCGGATCCGCGCCTTTTTCTTGAGGCGCGCCCGTCCTCGACGGATGACGCAACCTAAACTGCACGTTGCAAACTCTTAACGTGATCCCGGGACCGGGCGGGACTAGCGTCCGGCCGATCCGGTGCAATTGAGTTCCCCTCCATGTCCACGGTACAGCCGCAGGCGGTTTCCGTTCCGACTGTCGACGCTGCCGGCGTCACCGGCGACGTGACCCTTCGGCCCATGCATCAGCGTCTGAAGCCGGCCCTGCTGACGATCATCACCCTGCTGCTGTTCGCCGGCGCCGCCTATGCGATCCGGCAGGAGCTGGCGGCGATGAGCTGGCACGACCTGATCGTCCGGATCCGTGCCCTGCCCTGGACTTCGGTCGGCCTGGCGCTGCTCGGCACCGTCGGCAGCTTCATCGCGCTGATGGGTTACGACTGGTCGGCGCTGCGCTATGTCGGCGCCCGGGTGCCGCTGCGGACCATGGCCCTGGCCAGCTTCTGCGGCTACGCCGTCGGCAACACCATCGGCGGTCTCGTCACCGCCAGCTCGGTGCGTTACCGCGTCTACACCGCGACCGGGCTGGAGTTCGGCGACATCGCCAAGGTCGCCGGCTTCTGCGCCCTCGCCTTCGGCTTCGGCATCGCCACGGTCGGCGCCGCGGGAATGCTGCTGCAGCCGCATCTGCTGACCCGGGCGCTCGGCATCCACAGCGGCTGGACCACCGCCGCGGCCGGCATCGTCCTGGCCGGCGCCGCGCTGTTCCTGCTGCTCTGCGCCCTGCGCCGGCCCGGCCAACCGTTCCTCGGTCGGATCCCGCTGCCCAGCTTCGGCATCGCCACCGGCCAGCTGGTGATCTCTACGGTCGAGCTGCTGTTCGCCGGCTTCGCCTTCTGGGTCCTGCTGCCGCATGGCAGCGTGCCGTTCGGCGCCTTCTTCGTCGTCTTCGTCGTCGCCACCGTGGCCGGCATCCTCAGCCATGTGCCGGGCGGCGTCGGCGTGTTCGAGTCGGTGATACTGCTCGGCCTCGGCTCCGTGCTGCCGCCGCAGGCCATCGCCGCGGCGCTGGTCGTCTACCGCGCGGTCTATTTCCTGATCCCGGTGATTCTGGCCGTGGGGATCCTCGCCAGCGCCGAGACCGCTCGGACCTTGAGCCGGCTGCAAAGCCACGCCCCGACCCGGCTGACGCTCGACGTCGCCGGCCGGCTGATGCCGTCGGTGATGGCGGCGCTGATCTTCGTCGTCGGCACGCTGCTGCTGATCTCGGCCGCCACACCGACGCTGAAGAGCCGCTTCGAGATCCTGGAGACCCTGCCGGTCGCGGTGGTCGAGCTGTCACACATCCTCGCGGCGGTCACCGGGCTGGCGCTGCTGGTCGTCGCCTGGGGCCTGTTCCGGCGGCTGATCGCGGCCTATTGGCTGACCCTGCTGCTGCTCGCGGTCAGTGCCGTCCTGGCCCTGGGCAAGGGCTTCGCCTGGCGCGAGGCGCTGCTGCTGCTGCTGTGCCTCGTCATCATGCTGCCCTGCCGGGAGGAGTTCTGGCGCCGCTCCGCCCTGTTCGACCAGCCGATGACCCCGGGCTGGCTGATCGCGCTCGGCAGCGTCGTCGGCGGCATGGCCTGGCTGACCTTCTTCTCCTTCCGCCACGTCGCCTATGCCAACGACCTGTGGTGGACCTTCGAGATCCATGAGGAAGCGTCGCGCGCCCTTCGGGCCATGGTCGCGGTCAGCCTGCTGGCGACGCTGTACGGCCTGTGGCACCTGGTCCGGGCCCAGCGCGGCCGGATGGCGGCGCCGACCGCGGCCGAGCTCCACCAGGCCGAGCAGATCCTGCGGCAGCAGCCCCGTGCCGAGGCCAATCTGGTGCGCATGGGCGACAAGGCGCTGCTGTTCTCGGACAGCGGCCGCGCCTTCCTGATGTATGCCATCCAGGGTCGCACCTGGGCCGCGCTGGGCGACCCGGTCGGCGCGCGCGAGGACTGGCCGGAGCTGATTTGGCGCTTCCGCGAGATGACCGAGGCCACCAGCGGCCGCCCCGCCTATTACGGCGTCCGGGCCGAGACCCTGCCGCTCTATCTCGACACCGGCATGACCCTGTCGAAGCTGGGCGAAGAGGCGCGGGTGCCGCTGCGCGACTTCACCCTGGAGGGCGGCAGCCGCAAGAAGGCGCTGCGCTATGCCCTGTCCCGCGGCGAGAAGGACGGGCTGAGCTTCGAGATGGTGCCGGCGGGTACCGGCACCGGCCTGATCGGCGAGCTCGCCGCCGTCTCCGACGACTGGCTGCACAAGCAGGCGGCCAAGGAGAAGCGGTTCTCGCTCGGCGCCTTCATCCCCGGCTACGTCCACGGCTCGCCCACGGCCCTGGTGCGCGAGAACGGCCGGCTGGTGGCCTTCGCCACGCTGATGGTGACGAACGAGAAGAGCGAGGTCGCCATCGACCTGATGCGGCACACCGAGGCGAATTCCAAGCTGGTGATGGAGTTCCTGATCACGAAGCTGATCGTGCACTTCAAGGACCAGGGCTACGAGACGCTCAGCCTCGGCATGGCGCCGCTGTCGGGCCTGGAGAGCCACCCGCTGGCGCCGCTGTGGCACCGCATCGGCCGCTTCGTCTATCGCAGCGGCGCCCGCTTCTACAATTTCGAGGGGCTGCGCACCTTCAAGCAGAAATACGACCCGGTGTGGGAGCCGCGCTATCTGGCAACGCCGAGCGGCCTGGCCCCGGCCCTGGCGATCTCCGACATCGCGGCGCTGATCGGCGGCGGGATCAAGGGGCTGGTGGCACGATGAAACGTACCTCCTGGCTGGCCGCCGCCGGGCTGGCGGTGACGGCCGGGGTCGCCCTGGCCGCCGCGGCCTGGCTGATCCCCGACCAGCGCGCCTCGGCCGCGCCGACGCGCAGCTATGACGGCGGCACCCTGGGCTCGGTCCGGCTGTGGCAGCCGGAGGGCCAGCCGGGCTCCATGGTCTTCCTGTTGTCGGACGACACCGGCTGGAGCCCGGAGTTCGACACGGCGGCGCAGCGGCTGCAGGGCAGCGGCGCCTTCGTCGTCGGCGTCGACCTGAAGAGCTATCTCGACGGGCTGGAGCACGGCGACGACGAGGACTGCCATTCCCCGGCCGGCGATTTCGAGGATCTGAGCCAGCGGCTCGAGCGCGAGTTCAAGTTCTCCGCCTACCACGCCCCGATCGTGATCGGCCGGGGCCAGGGCGCGACCATGGCCTACGGCGCGGTGGCCCAGGCGGCGGCCAAGACCACGATCGCGGGCGGCGCCAGCATCGGCCCGCTGCCGCCGCTGAAGACGAAGCTGCCGCTCTGTTCCGGGCCGGCCGACACGCCGGTAGCGACGGCGGCCCCGGGCGGCGGCTTCACCTATGGGCCGCAGCCGCATATTCCGGGCTGGTGGCGCATCGGCGTGCAGCAGCCGGACGCAGCTGCCAGCGATCTCGCCGCGGCCTCTGGCGGCGAGGTCGTGACGCTGCCGAAGGACGCGCCGCTGGCCGACCAGGTGGTGACGATGCTGCACCAGGACGCGCCGGCGGACGCCGATGCCTCCGCCGTCAGCAGCCTGCCGCTGGAGGAGCTTCGCGCCGCCGGCCCGTCGCCCACCCTGGCGATCGTCTATTCCGGCGACGGCGGCTGGCAGGATCTCGACAAGACCATCGGCGAAGCCCTTCAGAACAAAGGGGTTTCTGTCGTCGGCGTCGACAGCCTGCGCTATTTCTGGAGCCAGCAGACGCCGGATCAGACGGCCAAGGACCTGGCCCATATCATCGACCATTACGGCAAGGCCTGGGGCGCCCAGCGGGTGATCCTGATCGGCTATTCTTTCGGTGCCAATGTCCTGCCCTTCGCCTACAACCGGCTGCCGGCGGCCGAGAAGGCGAAGATCGACCAGATCAGCCTGCTGGGTCTGGCCGAACGGACCGACTTCGAGATCCGCGTCACCGGCTGGCTCGGCGTCAGCGCCGATGACGACGCGCCGCCGGTCGCGCCGGAGCTGAAGTCGATCGACCCGGCCCGGATCCAGTGCTTCTACGGCGAGGAGGAGGACGACACCGTCTGCCCCACCCCCGCCATGGCCGGCGCCGAGGTGATCAAGACCACCGGCGGGCACCATTTCGACGGCGACTATGACAGCCTCGCGCGCACCATCATGGACGGCGCCGCGAAACGGCAGCAGGCGAACCTTTCGCCATCGACAACCAAAACGACAACCCCCTGATCCGACGACCGGATTCCGGTTGTCCACAGATTCGCTCACAATCCGGCCCCGATATCCACAGCGGGGCATGGCTGGCGATGCACCGACCGGCTGCGGTAGGGTGGGTCGATGGAGAAGTCGCGTCCCGAATCCCCCCTCACCCTCGTTCACAGCGCCGACCAGATGGCGAGCCCGACCTACCGGCGGATGCCGGCGAACGAGGAGGCCGAGCAGGCGCTGCTCGGCGCCATCCTGGCCAACAACGCCGCGCTGGAGAAGGCGTCGGACTTCCTGCGGCCGGAGCATTTCTACGTGCCCGCCCATGGCCGGATCTACGGCGCGGCGCTGCGACTCGCGGAGCAGAACCGGGTCGCCGACCCGATCAGCCTGAAGCAGTATTTCGAGACCGACAACGAGCTGGAGGGCGTCGGCGGCGCCCAGTACCTGACCGACCTGGCGGCCAGCGTGGTCTCGGTGATGAACGCCGAGGACTACGCCCGGACCATCTACGACCTGTCGCTGCGGCGGCAGCTGATCCTCGCCGGCGAGGAGATCGTCAACGACGCCTACAAGCTCGACAACGAGATGGACGGCCCCGCCCAGATCCAGGAGGGCGAGGAGAAGCTGTACCGGCTGTCCAGCTCGGGCGTGCTGCGCAAGGATTTCGAGCCGTTCGGCGACGTCCTGGCGCGCGCGGTCGACGCCGCCGGCAAGGCGCTGGAGCGCGACACGCCGCTGACCGGCGTGACCACCGGCCTGGCCGAGATCGACAAGATGATGGGCGGCATGCAGCCCTCGGACCTGATCGTCCTGGCCGGCCGGCCGGGCATGGGCAAGACCGCGCTGGCCACCAACATGGCCTTCAACGCCGCCACCGCCTATCTGCGCAAGCACGGCAAGGAAGGCGCCGTGGTCGGCTTCTTCTCGATGGAAATGTCGGCCGATCAGCTGGCCGTCCGTATCCTGTCCGAGGTCGCCGAGATCGCCTCGGAACGGATCCGCAAGGGCGACATGAAGCGGTCCGACTTCCCCCGCGTGGTCGAGGCGGCGAACCTGATCCGGCAGACGCCGTTCTTCATCGACGACACCGCCGGCGTTTCGATCAGCACCTTAAGAACCCGCGCCATGCGCCTGAAGCGGCAGCATAATCTCGGTATGCTGGTGGTCGACTACATCCAGCTGATGAGCGCTGGCGGCTCGAAGAAGACCGACAACCGGGTGCAGGAGATCTCGGAAATCACCCGCGGCCTGAAGATCCTGGCCAAGGATCTCAGCATCCCCGTCATCGCCCTGTCCCAGCTGTCGCGCCAGGTCGAGAACCGCGAGGACAAGCGGCCGCAGCTCTCCGACCTGCGCGAATCCGGCTCGATCGAGCAGGACGCCGACGTGGTCATGTTCGTCTATCGCGAGGCCTACTACCTGTCGAAGGGCGAGCCGCCGGAGGGCACGCCGGAGCACCAGGACTGGATGGCGGCGATGGACCGGGTGCACAACGTGGCCGAGGTCATCGTCGCCAAGCAGCGCCATGGCCCGACCGGCACTAGGCGGCTGCACTTCGAGGGCCAGTACACCAAGTTCTCCAACCTGCAGTCCGATCCCAGCTTCGATGACCAGTGAGGCGGCGGCGCTCGGCCGGGCCGGCGCCCTGCTGACCATCGACCTCGACGCCATCGCCGGGAACTGGCGCCGGCTCCAGGCGCGGGGTGGCCCGGCGGAATGCGGCGCCGTGCTCAAGGCCGACGGCTACGGCCTCGGCGCCGCCCCGGTCGGCCGCGCCCTGTTCGCCGCCGGCGCCCGCAGCTTCTTCGTCGCACATCTGGAGGAAGGGATCGCCCTCAGGACGGTGCTCGACGAACCCCGCATCGTCGTCCTCAACGGCCTGCTGCCGGGCCTGGCCGCCGACTACAGCGCCCACGACCTGATCCCGGCGCTGAACGATCCCGGCGAGATCGCCGCCTGGGCCGGGCACGCCCGGGCGCTCGGCACCGCCCTGCCCGGCTTCGTCCATCTCGACAGCGGCATGAACCGGCTCGGCCTCGTGTCCCAGGACCAGGACCGGCTGGCTGCCGACCCGAGCAGCCTCGATGGCATTGAACCGATCACCTGGATGACGCACCTCGCCTGCGCCGAGGAGCCAGGCAATCCGATGAATAAGGCGCAACTCGACCGCTTCCGCCGGGCGGTGGCGGCGCTGCCGAAGGCGCCGGTCAGCATCGCCAACTCCTCCGGCATCTTCCTCGGCCGCAGCTTTCATGGCGACCTGACCCGCCCCGGCGCCGCGCTCTACGGCATCAACCCGACGCCGGGCCGGCCGAATCCGATGGCGGATGTGGTGCGGCTCGAGGCCCGGATCCTGCAGACCCGCCGCGTTGACACCCCCATGACCGTTGGATACGGTGCCGCGCACCGCGTGGAGGGTCCGGCCAGGCTCGCGACGATCGCCGTGGGCTATGCCGACGGGGTCCCGCGGGCCGCCAGTGGTCGCGGCGCCGTGCGCATCGCAGGCTTCACCGCGCCGATCACCGGCCGCATCTCGATGGATCTGATCACGGTGGACGTGACCCACATTCCCGAAACGCTGGCCGCGCCCGGCGCGCTGGCCGAGATCCTCGGCCCGGAGCTGCCGCCCGACCGGCTGGGCGAGAGCGCCGGCACCATCGGCTACGAGATCCTGACCAGCCTGGGCCGGCGCTGCGCCCGGCGCTATCTCGGCGGCGCCGAATGAACTTCCTCGCCACGATCGGGCGCACCTTCCTGGCCTTCCTCGCCGCGGTCGGCCGCCTCGCGCTTTTCACCCTGACCGCGCTGGCGCAGTGCCTGCGGCCGCCCTTCTACCCGCGGCTGTTCCTGCGCCAGATCATCGACATCGGCTACTACTCGCTGCCGGTGGTCGGGCTGACGGCGCTGTTCACCGGCATGGTGCTGGCGCTGCAGACCCAGGCGGGCTTCGCCCGCTTCGGCGCCGGCGGCTTCGGCGCCAGCGTCGTCCTTTTGTCGGTGGTGCGCGAGCTGGGGCCGGTGCTGGCCGGGCTGATGGTCGCCGGCCGCATCGGCGCCTCGATGGCGGCCGAGATCGGCACCATGCGGGTGACCGAGCAGATCGATGCCCTCAGCACCCTGTCGACCAACCCGTACAAGTACCTGGTGGCGCCGCGGCTGATCGCCGGGCTCTTGATGCTGCCCTGCCTGGTGATCGTGGCCAACATCATCGGCGTGTTCGGCGGCTTTCTGATCAGCGTCTACCGTCTGGGCGACAACCCCTCGGCCTATATGACGGCGACCTGGCAGGCGCTCGAGGTCGAGGACGTCGTGCTCAGCCTGCTCAAGGCCGCGGCCTTCGGCTTCGTCGTCGCGCTGATGGGCTGCTACCACGGCTACAATTCGCGCGGCGGGGCCCAGGGCGTCGGCGCGGCCACCACCAATGCGGTGGTCTCCGCCTCGATCCTGATCCTGCTGTTCGACTTCATGATCACCGGCCTGTACGTGGGGTGACGGCGATGGCGGCGACCCCCAAGATCCGTCTGGAGAGCGTGCAGAAGGCCTTCGGCCCGAAGCAGGTGCTGCGCGGCATTGACCTGGAGATCGCTTCCGGCGAATCCCTGGTCGTCATCGGCGGCTCCGGTACCGGCAAATCGGTGCTGCTGAAGTCGATCGTCGGCCTGATCCGCCCCGACCGTGGCCGAATCCTGATCGACGGCACCGAGACCACCCAGCTGTCCGGCGGCGACCGGGTCGACCTGATGAAGCGCTTCGGCATGCTGTTCCAGGGCGCCGCGCTGTTCGACAGCCTGTCGGTCTGGGAGAATGTGGCCTTCGGCCTGATCCAGGGCCGCGGCGAGTCCCGCAAGCGGGCCAGGGAGATCGCGGTCGACAAGCTGGCCCAGGTCGGCCTCGGCCCCGACGTCGCCGCGCTCACCCCGGCCGAGCTGTCCGGCGGCATGCAGAAGCGCGTCGGCCTGGCCCGCGCCATCGCGGCGGAGCCGGAGATCATCTTCTTCGACGAGCCGACCACCGGCCTCGACCCGATCATGGCCGACGTGATCAACGACCTGATCGTGAAGTGCCGCCGCGACCTCGGCGCCACCACCCTGTCGATCACCCATGACATGGCCAGCGCCCGCAAGATCGCCGACCGCATCGCCATGATCTATGAGGGCCGGATCATCTGGGCCGGGCCGGCGGCGCAGGTGAACGACTCCGGCAATCCCTATGTCGACCAGTTCGTGCACGGCCGCGCGGACGGGCCGATCCAGATGCAGGTCCGGGTGTCCTGACGTCGCCTCGGCGGTCTTGCGGCTCTCCGGTCTGGATGATATCTACTAGTGGTAGATATCATTTGGAGGCGCGTCATGTCGAAAACCGGAACCGCCCGATTGTTCCGACATGGACGCAGCCAGGCTGTGCGCCTGCCCAAGGAGTTTCGCCTGCCCGGCGAAGCCGTCCGTGTCACTCGCGTCGGCAACGGAGTGCTTCTGGAGCCTATTGAAACTGACATCGAGGCTTGGTTCGCCAGCCTGGATCGCTTTGCCGAAGAGCCTTTCATGCCGGATGGTCGGGAGCAGCCCACGATGCCGATCGACAAGATCGACCTCGAATGATGCTCTGCCTCGACACCAATGTCGTGATCGGCATCCTCAATGGGCGGCCGGAGGCGGTGCGACGAAATCTGGCTGCGGCGTTTGCAGAGGGTGAGCGGATCACCGTCTCATCCATTGTGCTGTTCGAGCTTTGGTACGGCGCAGCAAAAAGCGGACGCCCTGCCCTGAATACAGAACGGATCAAGACTTTCCTGGCTGGGCAGATCGAGATCCTGTCCTTCGAGCCGGAAGATGCAAAGGAGGCCGGGACTCTGCGCGCCGCCCTGGAGAAAGCGGGCACTCCCATCGGACCGTTCGACGTGCTGATCGCTGCCCAGGCATTGCGGTGGCAGGCAGCGGTCGTCACCGCGAACGCAGGTGAGTTCGACAGGGTGCCGGGGCTCGTGCGGCTCGACTGGTCTCGGGACCGGGACGGATGAGAATGCAACGCCTTTCCGTTCGGCTCCTCCGATAGGCCCCTGCCCATGGCGAAGAACGCGACCCGCTACATCTGCCAGAACTGCGGCGCCAGCTTCCCGCGCTGGGCCGGGCGCTGCGAGTCCTGCGGCGAGTGGAACACGCTGGTCGAGGAAGTGGTCGAGGCCGCGCCGAAGGCGTTCGGCGGGGCCAAGGCCGGCGGGGGCCGCGCCATCGCGTTCACCGATCTGGCTTCGGCGACGATCGACGAGCCGCGCTGGCGCAGCGGCAACGACGAGTTCGACCGCGTCTGCGGCGGCGGCGTCGTCCCCGGCTCGGCCATCCTGATCGGCGGCGACCCCGGCATCGGCAAGTCGACCCTGCTGCTGCAGGTGTTGTGCCGCCTGGCCGGCGGCACCGAATGCGCCTATGTCTCGGGCGAGGAGGCGGTCGACCAGATCCGCATGCGGGCCCGGCGCCTGGGCCTGGCCGACGCGCCGGTCCGCCTCGCCGCCTCGTCCAATGTCCGCGACATCATCGCCGCCATGGACCGGCCGGACGGGCCGAAGGTCGTGGTGATCGATTCGATCCAGACCATGTTCCTGGAGGCGCTGGAGAGCGCGCCGGGCACCGTCGCCCAGGTCCGTGCCTCGGCGGCCGAGCTGATCCGCCACGCCAAGCGCCGCGGCACCGCCCTCCTGATCGTCGGCCACGTCACCAAGGACGGCGCCATCGCCGGCCCGCGCGTGCTCGAGCACATGGTCGACACCGTGCTCTATTTCGAGGGCGAGCGCGGCCATCAGTTCCGCATCCTGCGCGCGGTGAAGAACCGCTTCGGCGCGACCGACGAGATCGGCGTGTTCGAGATGACGGATGGCGGCCTGGCCGAGGTGTCCAACCCGTCCGAGCTGTTCCTGGCCGACCGCAGCGGCGACGTCTCCGGCGCCGCGGTCTTCGCCGGGCTCGAGGGCACCCGGCCGGTGCTGGTCGAGATCCAGGCCCTGGTCGCGCCCTCGTCGCTCGGCACCCCGCGCCGCGCCGTGGTCGGCTGGGACAGCGCCCGCCTGGCCATGGTGCTGGCGGTGCTGGAGGCGCGCTGCGGCGTCGCCATCGGCATGAACGACGTCTACCTCAACGTCGCCGGCGGCCTGCGCATCGCCGAGCCGGCGGCCGACCTGGCGGTGGCGGCCGCCCTGCTCTCTTCCCTCACCGGCGTGCCGGTGCCGCGCGACACGGTGGTGTTCGGCGAGATCGGCCTGTCCGGTGAGATCCGCGCCGTGGGCCAGGGCGATGCGCGGCTGAAGGAAGCCGCGAAGCTTGGATTCGCCGCCGCGATCGTGCCACAAGGTCACCCGAAGCGGGGCCGCGCCGCCAGCCGCGACGCGTCGCCGATCGAACGGCGCAGCATCGCCCGGCTGGAGGAGCTGGTGGCCTTGTTCAGCACCAACGGGCGCGGCGCGTCAGCAGGCCGCCGCAGGAGTTTCGAGGAGACCGATCCTGGATAGCCTTCCCATCGCCGCCGGCGACATCGCGATCCTGATCATCCTCGCCATCTCGGCCTTCCTGGCGCTGGCGCGCGGCTTCGTGGCCGAGGTGCTGTCGATCGCCGGCTGGCTCGGCGCCGCGCTGGTGACCTTGTGGACCTTCGGCGACGCCAAGCCCTATCTGCGCCAGTACATCGAGATGCAGCTCCTGGCCGACATCCTGACCGGGGTCGGCATCTTCGTCGTGGCACTGGTGATCTTCTCCACCATCAGTCACCTGATCGCGCGGGTGGTGAAGGGCTCGGCGCTCAGCGCCGTCGACCGCTCGCTCGGCTTCGTCTTCGGCGTGGTGCGTGGCGCCGTGCTGGTCTGCCTCGCCTATCTGCTGCTGACCTGGGTGTTCCCCGAGACCCGGCGGCCGCCCTGGCTGGAGAACGCACGAATGCTGCCTTGGGTGCAGGCCGGCGCCGAGTACCTGAAGAGTCTGGTGCCGCAGGAGGCGCTGGCCGGAGCGATCGACAAGGCCAAGCAGGAGGCCCCGGCCCTGGCGCCGCAGACGATCACCGACCCGATCGGCAGCCTGCTGAACCAGAACCAGGCCCCGGCGCAGCCGCAATCACAGCCAGCCCAGCCCCAACCAGCGCAACCACAGCCGGCCCAGCCGCCGGCTTCCGCTCCGCCTGCCCCGGCCGTCACGCCGACACACCCGACGCAGGCGCATTAGGCCCCCCCGTCGAACGCGGGTGCAACCGGTGGCGGTTGACATTATATAGGCGCCAGACGTCTCAATGGCGCCGATGGCGCCCAGGGCCCAGGACCCTCCGCAGCGGCATGCTGACGACCGATCCCTTCGACCTCTACGGCGACACGCTCCGTGAGGAGTGCGGCATCTTCGGCATCATGGGGCATCCCGAGGCCGCCGCGATGACCGCGCTGGGGCTGCACGCGCTGCAGCACCGCGGCCAGGAGGCCTGCGGTATCGTCTCGCATGACGGCGAGCAGTTCTATGTCCACCGCGCCAACGGCCTGGTCGGCGACGCCTTCTCGTCGCAATCGGTCGTCGGCCAGCTCAAGGGCAATGCCGCGATCGGCCATGACCGCTACGCCACCACCGGCGGCGCCGGCCTGCGCAACGTCCAGCCGCTGTTCGCGGATTTCGAGTTCGGCGGCTTCGCCATCTCGCACAACGGCAACCTGACCAACGCCGGCCGGCTGCGGCACCAGCTGGTCAGCCGCGGCTGCCTGTTCCAGTCGACCTCGGACACCGAGGTGTTCCTGCACCTGATGGCGACCGCCCGCGGCGGCAACGTGATCGACCGGCTGGTCGAGGCGATGCGCCAGGTCGAGGGCGCCTATTCGCTGATCGCCCTGTCGCCCGAGCACGTCATCGGCATCCGCGACCCGATGGGCTTCCGCCCGCTGGTGCTGGGCAAGCTGGAGACCGCGTCCGGCACCAGCCATGTGCTGGCGTCGGAGACCTGTGCGCTGGACATCATCGACGCCGAGTTCATCCGCGACGTCGAGCCGGGCGAGATGGTGGTGCTGACCGCCGACGGCATGACCAGCTTCAAGCCGTTCCAGCCGGCCGAGCGCCGCTTCTGCATCTTCGAATACATCTACTTCGCCCGGCCCGACAGCGTGGTCGAGGGCTCCTCGGTCTACGAGGCGCGGCGGCGGATCGGGGCCGAGCTGGCGGTCGAATCCCCGGTCGAGGCCGACGTCATCATCCCGGTGCCGGATTCGGGCGTGCCGTCGGCCATCGGCTTCGCCGCCCAAAGCGGCGTGCCCTTCGAGCTCGGCATCATCCGCAACCACTATGTCGGCCGCACCTTCATCGAGCCAACCGACCAGATCCGCCATCTCGGCGTGCGCCTGAAGCACAACGCCAACCGGGCGATGATCGAGGGCCGCCGGGTGGTGCTGGTCGACGATTCGATCGTGCGCGGCACCACCAGCCAGAAGATCGTGAAGATGGTGCGCGCGGCCGGCGCCAAGGAGGTCCATATGCGGATCTCCAGCCCGCCTACGACCAACCCCTGCTTCTACGGCGTCGACACGCCGGAGAAGTCGAAGCTGCTGGCGCACAACTACTCGGTCGCGCAGATGGCGGCGCTGATCGGCGTCGACAGCCTGGCCTTCATCTCGATCGACGGGCTGTACCGCGCCATGGGCGCGCCGAAGCGGGCCGGCAACGCGCGGCAGTTCTGCGACGCCTGCTTCACCGGCGACTATCCGACGCCGCTGACCGACCATACGGCGGCGCCGCGCCGCAGCTCCGCCCTCTCCGAGCGCGTCTGACCTGATGGCCGAGACCACGAGGCCTCTGGAGGGGCAGATCGCGCTCGTCACCGGTGCGTCGCGCGGCTTCGGCGCCGCGGTCGCGGTCCGGCTCGCCGCCGCCGGCGCCCATGTTGTCTGCGCCGCCCGCACCGTCGGCGGGCTGGAGCAGACCGACGACGCCATCAAGGCCGCGGGCGGCAGCGCCACGCTGGTGCCGATGGACCTGTCGAAGTTCGAGCAGATCGACCTGCTCGGCGGCTCGCTGGCCCAGCGCTTCGGCAAGCTCGACCTGCTGGTCGCCAGCGCCGCGATGCTCGGCCATCTCGGGCCGGTCGCCTACAGCGACGAGAAGGTCTGGGCCCGCGTGCTCGACCTCAACCTCAACGCCAATTACCGGCTGATCCGCTCGGTCGACCCGCTGCTGCGCGCCGCCGAGGCGCCGCGCGCGGTCTTCGTCACCGACCGCATTGCCCGCAGCGGCATCGCCTATTGGAGCGCCTACGCCGTTGCCAAGGCCGGGCTCGACACCCTGGCCGGACTTTATGCGGCGGAGACGGCGAAGACGCCGCTGCGCGTGGCGCTGTTCCATCCCGGCCCGATGGCGACCCGCCTGCGCGAGCAGGGCTTCCCGGGCGAGGCGCCCGGCGCCCAGCCGGCTCCCGACGACGCCGCCGACCGGCTGCTCGCCCGGCTCCTGGCCGGGGAAGGGCTCGCCTCCGGCAAGGTCGCGGACTGGGACTGATCATCGCGTAGGTTGGGTTCGCGACCGCGAACCCAACATCGATCCGCCGTCGGGGTGTTGGGTTCGCCCAAGGCGAACCCAACCTACGATCCGGTCAGCCCTTGAAGATCTTCTGCAGGAAATCGGCCAGCGAGGGGCGCCACACCGCCATCTCGTGATAGAGGCCGGGATAGTCCTTGTAGTCGTAGCGGATGCCGGCGGCGTCGAGGTCCTTGCGCAGCCCGGCGATGTCCTTGCCGGTGATGGTGTCGTCGCTGCCGACCGTCACGGTGAAGGCCTTCAAGCTGGCGTTCACCTTGGCCGGATCGGCCAGCGCCTTGGCGATGCCGGCGTCGGGCACGGTGGTCTGAGAGACGCCGCTGAAGGTCGCCAGCCAGGCGAAGGTGCCGAGGTGGCCGAGGCCCGAGACCAGCGCCTGGTAGCCGCCCTGGGACAGGCCGGCCAGCGCCCGCCCCGACGCGTCGGTGCGGACCCGGTAATGTGCCTCCATATACGGGATGATGTCCTCGATCAGCTCGCGGTCGGCCGCGGCGGCGTTCGCCGGATAGAAGGTCTGGCGCCGGGTCGCGCCCGGGAAGTCCTCCGGCACCGCGGCAGGGATGTCGGCCTCCGTGTCCGGGATCACCACGATCATCGGCGCGATCTTCTTCTCGGCCAGCAGATTGTCGAGGATCTGCGGCGCCCGGCCCTGGGTGACCCAGGACCACACCGTGTCGCCGAAGCCGTGATAGAGGTACAGCACCGGCAACGGCGCCGAGCCGTCGCCATAGCCCGGCGGCGTCCACACCAGCATCTGCCGTTCGGAGCCCAGCGCCTTGCTGGTCAGGGTCACGACCCGCAGGTCGCCATGCGGCACCGGCCGGGTGTCGACGATGCTGCCCGGCACCAGGACCAGGCTGGTGTTGACCTGGCGCTGCGGCTTCGGCGCGGCGGTGCCGATGTCCGTGGCGCGGAAGCCGTCGACGTTGAAGTAGTATTCGTAGAGGTCGGGCGCGACCGGGCCGACGGCGACGCTCCAGACGCCGCGCCCGTCCTTGGTCATCGGCGTCGCCTTGGCCTTGGCCGGGTCCATCGACCCGAACACGACCGAGACCGCCTTCGCCTCGGGCGCGAACAGCCGGAAGGTGATGCGGCGGTCCGCTTCGACCCGGGTGACGAAGTCGCGCAGCGGCTGGTCGGTCGGCGGCAGGGCGGGAATGCCGGGATCGGCGGCCATCGACGGCGCTCCACTCAGCGACAGGACAAGAACGGCAACAGACGCGGAAATCTTGCGCACCGGGTCCCTCCCGAGTCGTTGGGCTTCGATTATGCCCGACGAACCGAAGGGAACCGGCGCTACTTCTCGCCGGAGATCATCTTGAAGATGCCGGAAAAGTCGGTCTCGGCCGCGCCCTCGTTGACGAACAGGGTGTAGAGGGCGGCCGCCGCGGCGCCGAGCGGCGTGGCGGCGCCGGCCGCCTGGGCCGCGGCCTGCGACAGGCGCAGGTCCTTCAGCATCATCGCCGCGGTGAAGCCGGGCTTGTAGTCGCGATTGGCCGGCGAGGTCGGCACCGGCCCCGGTACCGGGCAGTATGTCGTCAGCGACCAGCACTGGCCGGAGCTCTTCGACGACACGTCGAACAGCTTCTGCCGCTCCAGCCCCAGCCTGTCGGCCAAAGCGAAGGCCTCGGACACCGCGATCATCGAGATGCCGAGCACCATGTTGTTGCAGATCTTCGCCGCCTGGCCGGTGCCGGCGCCGCCGGTGTGGATGACGGCCTTGCCCATCGCCTGCAGCACCGGCTCGGCCCGGCCGAAAGCCTGGTCCGGGCCGCCGACCATGAAGGTCAGGGTGCCCGCCGCGGCGCCGCCGGTGCCGCCCGAGACCGGCGCGTCGACCATGGCGAAGCCGCGGGCCGCCGCCTCCTTCCCGATCAGGCGCGCGCTGTCGACATCGATGGTCGAGCAGTCGATCAGCAGCGCCCCCGCCGGTGCATTGGCGCAGACCCCGTTCTCGCCGAGATAGGCCTCGCGGGCATGGACGCCGGTCGGCAGCATGCTGACCACGACCTGCGCGTCCTCCACCGCCGCGGCGATCGACGGCTTGGCGGCGATGCCTTCCTTCGCCACCGCCTCGCGGACCGAATCCACCGGGTCGAAGCCGGACACGCGATGCCCGGCCTTCACCAGGTTCAACGCCATCGGCCGGCCCATGTGGCCGAGCCCGAGAAAGGCGATACGCAGCGACATAGCGTTCCTCCCAACCAGGCGTGGACCGCCTGTCCTGTGGTTCGATCGGCCTGTTCCTGCCATCTAGAACAGGAATCTGCCTAATAGAGCTGTCATGCCCGGGCTTGACCCGGGCATCCAGAAAATGTCGACGCCCTCTGGATTGCCGGGTCAAGCCCGGCAATGACAATAGAGGGACAACCCCGATCGGAAGATCCTGTCACGATCATTCTTCAGTCGAAGCTCAGCTCGCGGCCGGGCAGCGGCTGGAAATAGGCCGCCACCGCGGCGTCGTCCACCTCGGCCAGCGTCGCCGGCCGCCAGGTCGGGTCGCGGGTCTTGTCGACCAGCTGCGCCCGCACGCCTTCGAAGAAGTCCGGCTTCGCCAGGAAGCGGTGGACCATGCGGTACTCCATCGCCGCCACCGCGTCGTAGATCATGGTCTTGCCCTGGCGGATCTGGCGCAGCGTCACCTTCAGGCTGGTCGGCGACCCGGCGCGGATCTGCGCCGCCGCGGCCTGGGCCCATTCGCCGGCCTCCGCGTCGAGCGCGGCCAGGATCTCCTCCACGGTGTCGCGGCCGAAGCAGCGGTCGATCGCCGGACGCAGCGGCGCCAGGGCCGGCGCGCCGGGATCGGCGGCGAAGCGCTGCAGCACCGCCTCGGCCACCAGCCCGCCATTGCCGATCCAGCCGGCATCGGCCAATGCCGCAACCAGGTCGTCGACCCGGGCCGAGGCGACATGATGCGTTCCCATCCGGCTGAAGAGCATGTCGGCGGCGCCGATGCGACCGCCGGTCAACGCCAGATAGGTGCCGATCTCGCCCGGACAGCGCGACAGGAACCAGCCGCCGCCGATGTCCGGGAACAGGCCGATGCCGCATTCCGGCATGGCGCTCAGCGTCTTTTCGGTGGTCACCCGGTGCGAGCCATGCACCGACAGGCCGAGGCCGCCACCCATGGTCACGCCGTCCAGCAGTGCGATCCAGGGCTTCGGGAAATGGTGGATGGCGTGGTTCAGCCGGTACTCGACCCAGAAGAAATCCTGCTCCCGGTCGCCGCTCGGCACGCCGCTCTGCGGCCCCCGCTCATACACCGCGCGGATGTCGCCGCCGGCGCAGAAGGCGCGGTCGCCGGCGCCGCGCAGCACCACGGCGTGCAGCCCCGGATCCTCCGCCCACTCCGCCATCCGCGGCAGCAGCGCCCGGCACATGCCCAGCGTCAACGCGTTCAGCGCCTTCGGCCGGTTCAGCGTCACGATGGCGATCGGCCCCTCGCGGTCGATCAGGATCTCGTCGGTCATGGCAGTATCTTCCGGCCCGTCACTCCGCCAGCAGGCGCCGGGCCACGATCAGGCGCATGATCTCGTTGGTGCCTTCCAGGATCTGGTTGACGCGGACGTCTCGCAGGAAGCGCTCCACCGGATACTCCTTGATGTAGCCGTAGCCGCCGTGCAGCTGCAGCGCATCGTTGCAGATCCGGAAGCCGGCGTCGGTGGCGAAGCGCTTGGCCATGGCGCAATGCTGGGTCGCGTCCGGGTCGCCCCGGTCGAGCGAATCCGCGGCGCGGTGGATCATCAGCCGGGCCGCGTCCAGGTCGATCGCCATGTCGGCCAGCTTGAACTGCAGCGCCTGGAACTCGGCGATCTTGCGGCCGAACTGGCTGCGCTGCAGCATGTGGCCGCGCGCCGCCTCCAGGCAGGCGCGGGCGCCGCCGACCGAGCAGGCGCCGATGTTCACGCGGCCGCCTTCCAGCCCCTTCATCGCGAAGGTGAAGCCCTGCCCTTCCTCGCCGAGCCGATTGGCGACAGGGACGCGGCAATCCTCGAAGATCACCATGGTGGTGACCTGGCTGTTCCAGCCCAGCTTCTTCTCCTTCTTGCCGAAGGACAGGCCGGGCGTGCCCTTCTCGACCACGATCGCGGAGATGCCCTTCGGCCCCGCCTCCCCGGTCCGCACCATCACGACATAGATGTCGGAGGTCGAGCCGCCGGAGATGAAGGCCTTGGAGCCGTTCAGCACGTAATGGTCGCCGTCGCGCACCGCGCGGGTGCGCAGCGATGCGGCGTCGGAGCCGGAGCCGGGCTCGGTCAGGCAGTAGCTGGCGAAGCGCTCCATCGTCATCAGCGACGGCAGGAAGCGCGCCTTCAGTTCCTCCGACCCGAAGCTGTCGATCATCCAGCCGACCATGTTGTGGATCGAGATGTAGGCGGCGGTGGAGACGCAGGCCGCCGACAGCTCCTCGAACACGATGGCGGCGTCGCGCCGGGTCAGGCCGCTGCCGCCATGCGCCTCGCCGCAATAGATGCCGGCGAAGCCCAGCGCCGCGGCCTGGCGCAGCGTGTCGACCGGGAAGATCTGCTCCTCGTCCCAACGGGCGGCATGGGGCGCCATCTGCTCCACGGCGAAGGCGCGCGCGGCATCTCGGATGGCGTCTTGTTCGGCGGTCAGCGTGAAGCTCATGGAATGAGCGTGGCCGCAACCGGTCCCGGGATCAAGGGGCAGCGTGTACGATTCTTTCGCGCTGCGGCGGGCGGCTTCGAGACTGCTATGCTGGACCGCCGACTCCCGGGAGACCGCCATGCCCGACTTCGCCCCTGCCCTCGCCGAAGCCCAGGCCGTGCTGGCGGCCGCCCTGGCCGAGGCCGGGCGACGCGAGCAGCAGATCGCGGCGGTTGTGGTGGATCGCGGCGGCCACATCGTCGCCGCGGCGCGGATGGACGGCGTCGGCCACCTGACGCTGGAGATCGCCCGGCGCCGGGCGGCCGCGGCGCTGCATCTCGGCGAGCCGACCCGCGATCCCGCCCTGCGCCTCACCCGCGACCCGGCCGAGGCGGCGCAGTTGGCCGGGTTGTGTGAGATCCTGGTGCAGCCCGGTGGCTTTCCCTGGCGCGACGCCGGTGCCGTTGTCGGCGCCCTCGGCATCGCCGGCGCCGAGGACGACCACGCCATAGCCGATATCGCCATCGGCGTCCTGTAGACGTTTTGCCGATTGCCTTTCCCGGCGCTTCCACGACATTGATATTGCAAGGCACCCGCCAGAGGTGCCCGACGCGAAACAGGGGGAGAGAGCATGCAGGCTGCGGCCGTGCCGCCCGCACCGGGAGATGCGCTTCTGACCGCGGACTCGGTCAGCCTCGCCTTCGGCGGGGTCAAGGCCCTGACCGATGTCGGCTTTGCCGTCCGCCGCGGCGAGCTGTTCTCGATCATCGGCCCGAACGGCGCCGGCAAGACCTCGATGGTCAACTGCATCTCCGGCCGCTACAGCCCGACCGCCGGCCGCATCCACTACAATGGCCGCGACATCACCCGGCTGAAGCCCAGCGCCCGGGCCGAGCTCGGCCTCGGCCGCACCTTCCAGAACCTGGCCCTGTTCGCGCATATGTCGGTGCTCGACAACATCATGGTCGGGCGCCACCACCTCTTGAAGAACAACGTGCTGACGGGCGCGCTGTGGTGGCTGGGCGGCGCCCGGCAGGAGGAGTTGCGGCACCGACGCGCGGTCGAGGAGATCATCGACTTCCTCGAGATCCAGCATGTCCGCCGCGCCCTGGCCGGCACCCTCTCCTACGGCCTGCGCAAGCGGGTGGAGCTGGCCCGCGCCATCGCGCTGAAGCCCGACCTGATCCTGCTGGACGAGCCGATGGCCGGCATGAACCTCGAGGAGAAGGAGGACATGGCCCGGTTCATCGTCGACCTGAACGCCGAATGGGGCATGACGGTGATCATGATCGAGCACGACATGGGCGTGGTGATGGACATCTCGCACCGCGTCATGGTGCTGGATTTCGGCCGCAAGATCGCCGAGGGCACGCCCGAGGAGGTGCTGGCCGACAGCCATGTCCGCCGCGCTTATCTCGGCGAGGTCGATGACGGTGCGGAGGCGGCGGCTTGACCGACGCCGCGTTCGACACCTTCCCCAAGCTGCTGGCCCGCAACGCCGCGCAATGGCCGGGCGAGGTGGCGCTGCGCGAGAAGGATTTCGGCATCTGGCAGGAGATCACCTGGGCCGGCTTCCACGCCCGGGTGCGCGACTTCGCCCTGGCGCTGCGCGCCCTGGGCATCGGGCCGGGCGCGGTGGTCGGGCTGATCGGCGACAACCGGCCGGACTGGGTGGCCGGCCAGATCGCCGCCCATGCCGCCGGCGCCATGAGCCTGGGCCTCTATCGCGACGCGCTGGACGAGGAGGTGGCCTATCTGATCGGGCACGCCTCGGTCGCGATCGTCCTGGCCGAGGACGAGGAGCAGGTCGACAAGCTGCTGGGCCTGGGCGATCGCATCCCGAGCGTCCGGCACATCGTCTATTCCGACCCGCGCGGCATGCGGAAATACGAGGATCCGCGGCTGCTGCCGGTCGAGGATTTCATCGCGCAGGGCGCCCCGCTGCTGGCGGCCGATCCCGGCCTCTACGACCGCATGGTGGCGGAGACGCGCGGCGAGGATGTCGCGGTGCTGTGCACCACCTCCGGCACCACGGCGCATCCGAAGCTGGCCATGCTGTCGGCCGGATCGGTGATCCGGCACACCGCCAGCTATCTGGCGGTCGACCCGCAAGGGCCGCAGGACGAATACGTCTCGGTGCTGCCGCTGCCCTGGATCATGGAGCAGGTCTACGTCTTCGGGAAGGCGCTGCAGTGCCGGATGGTGGTGAACTTCGTCGAGGAACAGAGCACCAGCTGGGCCGATTTCCGCGAGATCGGCCCGACCTTCGTGCTGCTGGCGCCGCGGGTGTGGGAAGGCTTGGCCGCCGATGTCCGTAGCCGGATGATGGACGCGTCCTGGCTCAAGCGTCGCTTCTTCGACCTCGGAATGAAGATCGGACTGAAAGCTCTTGATCGTAAGAAGAAATCAGCGCTCGCCAAGATCCTGCTCTTCGCCGCTTTGCGCGACCGGCTGGGCTTCGCCCGGCTGCGTTCGGCCGCGACCGGCGGGGCGGCGCTGGGGCCGGAGACCTTCCGCTTCTTCCTCGCCATGGGCGTGCCGCTGCGCCAGCTCTACGGCCAGACCGAGCTCCTGGGCGCCTACACCATCCATCGGCCGGGCGACGTCGACTTCGACACGGTCGGCGTCGCCTTCGACGACAGCGTCCAGCTGCGGATCGAGGCGCCGGACCAGAACGGCGTCGGCGAGATCGTCACCCGCCACCCCAACATGTTCCTCGGCTACTACCGCACCGAGGAGGCCGCCGACCTGCGCGACGGCTGGCTGGCGACCGGCGATGCCGGCTATGTCGACGGCAAGGGCCACCTGGTCGTGATCGACCGGATGAAGGACTTGTCCACCACCAGCGGCGGCGACAGGTTCAGCCCGCAATACATTGAGAACAAGCTGAAATTCTCGCCCTATGTCGGCGAAGCGGTGATCCTCGGCCATGGCCGGCCGGACCTGGCGGCGATCATCTGCATCCGCTTCCCGATCGTCTCGAAATGGGCGGAGAAGAGCCGCATCGCGTTCACCACCTACACCGACCTGTCGGCGCGGGGGGAGGTCTACGGCCTGATCCGCCGCGAGGTCGAGACGGTGAATGCCGGCCTGCCGGAGGCGCAGCGCATCCGCCGCTTCCTGCTGCTGTACAAGGAGCTGGACGCCGACGACGGCGAGCTGACCCGCACCCGCAAGGTGCGCCGCGGCGTGATCGGCGAGAAATACGGCGACATCATCGACGCCATCTATCGCGGCGACCCGGCGATCCCGGTCGACACCACCATCGCCTTCCAGGACGGCACCCGGCAGCGGATCCGCACCACGCTCAAGGTGGTCGACCTCGCGCCCGGCCGCGCCGGGCAGCGCCACGCGGCGGAGTGAGCCCATGAACCTCACCTTCCTGTTCCAGCTCCTGGTCAACGGCGTGATCGTCGGCACGCTCTATGGCGTCGTCGCCATGTCCTTCGTGCTGATCTACAAGGCCAGCCGGGTGGTGAACTTCGCCCAGGGCGAGTTCCTGCTGATCGGCGCCTGGATCTGCTGGTGGGTGCTGACCAAGTACCAGGTGCCCTTCGTTCTGGGCTTCGCCATCACCCTCGCCTTCATGCTGGTGTTCGGCATCCTGCTGCAGGTGGTGGTGCTGCGGCCCTTGATCGGCGAGCCGGTGATCTCGGTGATCATGGTCACGATCGGGCTGTCGCTGGTGTTCCAGCCGCTGATGGCCTGGATCTTCGGCGTCTCGGCGCAGCCCTTCCCGCCGGTGTTCGAGACCCGGTCGGTCGACATCCTCGGGCTGCAGGTGCAGACCGTCTACATCCTGTCGATGGCGATCAGCCTGTTCATCATGGGCGGCTTCGCCTGGTTCTTCAAATTCTCGCGCATGGGGCTGGCGATGCGGGCCACCGCCTTCGACCAGCAGGTGGCGCAGTCGATGGGCATCTCGGTACGCCAAGTCTTCGCCATGGCCTGGGCGATCTCGGCCATGGTGTCGTCGGTGGCCGGCATCGTGGTCGGCGTGGTCAACGGCGTGTCCTCCGCCCTCTCGGTCTTCGGCATCAAGGTGTTCCCGGCGGTGATCCTGGGCGGGCTCGACAGCGTCGTCGGCGCGGTGCTGGGCGGGCTGATCATCGGCGTGCTCGAGCATTTCGCCCACTGGCTGGACGTCACCTTCCTGGGCTGGGGCAACATGCTGAAGATCGCGCCCTTCTACGTCCTGATCGTGATCCTGATGATCAAGCCCTACGGCCTGTTCGGCACCCGCGACATCGAGAGGGTGTGAGGATGAAGTTGCCCTCCGCCCTCCCCCTTACTGTCATGCCCGGGCTTGACCCGGGCATCCAGGGCCGCAAGAACGGCTCCGGGTGGCCCCTGGATCGCCGGGTCAAGCCCGGCGATGACAAGAAGGGGAAGCGCCTTTCCCACTCGCCGGCAGGAAAGGTCTCCTGAATGGCCAACGCTTATGCCCGCCCCTGCGGCGATTTCCGCACCAGCTACGCCGCCGACACCACCATCTTCGACGACGCGTTCAGCCGGCGCAGCGTCATCGTCATCCTGGCTCTGCTGGCGTTCTCGCCGATCGCGGTGCAGCTCGGCTGGCTGTCCAAGGGCTGGATCGACAGCTTCATCGAGATCGGCTATCTCGCCGTCGCCGCGCTCGGCCTCAACATCCTGGTCGGCTTCACCGGCCAGATCTCGATCGGCCACGCCGTGTTCTTCGGCTTCGGCGCCTTCGCCTCGGCCTGGCTGAACCGCAGCACCGGCATCCCGGTGTTCTTCTGCATCCCGCTGGCCGGGCTGATGACCGCCGCGGTCGGCCTGGTCTTCGGCATCCCGGCGGCGCGGATCAAGGGCCTGTATCTCGCCATCGCCACCCTCGCCGCCCAGGTCATCCTCGAGGATTTCTTCGCCCGCGCCGGCTGGTTCACAGGCGGCGTCGCCGGCGCCCATGCCGCCCCGGTCACCCTGTTCGGCTGGGAGGTCGACCGCATCAACTACTTCTACGTCGTGCTGTTCTGGGGCGCGCTCTTGTACCTGGCCGCGACCAACCTGATGCGCTCGCGCGACGGCCGCGCCTTCGTCGCCGTGCGCGACCATTACCTGGCGGCCGAGATCATGGGCATCAACCTGACCCGCTACCGGGTGCTGTCCTTCGGCATCGCCGCCTTCTACGCCGGGGTCGGCGGCGCGCTGTACGCCCATTACCTGCAGGTGGTCTCGGTCGAGGAATTCACGATCCTGAAGTCGATCGAGTTCCTCGGCATGATCATCATCGGCGGCCTCGGCTCGATCATGGGCACCATCCTGGGAACCGTCTTCATGGTGTCGCTGCCCGACGTGATGGACTGGCTGGTGCGGCTGATCCGTGGCACCTGGCTGTACAAGACGCTCGACCTGCGCGTCGGCATCAACTTCCTGAAGGAGATGGCGGTCGGCGTCGCCATCATCCTGTTCCTGATCTTCGAGCCGGACGGCCTGGCCCATCGCTGGCGCCAGATCAAGGCCTGGTGGAAGCTGTACCCCTTCTCGTACTGAACCCGGCCGCGACAGAACGGCCGCCATGGAGGAGACACCGATGCGATCCCTGCTCACCGCCACCACCCTGGTCGGCCTGTGCGCCTTGCCTGCCTGGGCGGACGACATCCCGGTCGGCCACATCGCCGACCTGACCGGCGCCACCGCCTCGATCGGCGTGCCCTACGCCGACGGCGTGGCCGACACGCTGAACTGGGTGAACGAGAACGGCGGGGTCGACGGTGACGACATCGCCTTCGAGACCTACGACTACGCCTACAAGGCGCCGCAGGCGGTCTCGGAGTACCAGCGGCTGGTGGCGAACGAGCAGGTGGTGGCGATCGCCGGCTGGGGCACCGCCGATACCGAGGCGCTGATCGAGTTCGTCGGCAAGGACCAGATCCCCTACTACTCCGGCTCCTATTCCGGGGCGCTGACCGACCCGACCGGCAAGGCGCCGAAGGCGACCAAGGCGACGCCGTTCAACTTCTTCTACGGCCCCTCCTACTCCGACGCCTGCCGGGCGCTGGCGCAATGGGCGGCCGAGGACTGGAAGAAGAAGGCCGGCCAGGGCAAGCCGAAATGGGTCCATATGGGCGACAACCACCCCTACCCGAACTCGCCCAAGGCCGCCTGCAGCGAATACGCGCAAGAGCTGGGCTTCGAGGTGCTGGACCCGATCCAGTACACGATGGCGCCGGGCGACTTCACCCCGCAATGCCTGACGCTGAAGGAGAAGGGCGCCAACTACGCCTATGTCGCCAACATCGCCGGCTCGACCGTCTCGCTGCTCAACTCCTGCGCCACCGCCGGCACCAAGGTGCAGTTCGTGGCCAATGTCTGGGGCTATGACGAGAACGTCATGAAGGCCGCCGGTCCGAACGCCGACGGCGTCGTGGTCGCGGTCCGCACCGGATCGATCTGGACCGACAGGAACGCCGGCATGGACCGGGTGCGCGAGATCTCCAAGGTCAGCGATTCCAGCGGCGAGGCCTATCGCCCGCTGAGCTACATCGCCGGCATCTGCGCCACCTCCTACATGGTCGAGGCGATCAAGGCGGCGAAGGCCAAGGGCGAGGTCACCGGCCTCGCCATCCGCGACGCGATGTACGACAAGAAGGACTGGGTGCCGGCCGGGCTCGAGGCGGTGTGCCTGCCCTCGACCTGGACCCCGACGGACCATCGCGGGCTGATGACCGTGCCGATCTACCAGGGCCATGTGAAGGGCGCGACCCAGGGCAAGGAGGTCACGGCGCTGATGGCCGACGGCACCATGTCACTGGAGAAGGTGGCCGAGATCACCCTGCCCCGCCGCCCGGAATGGCTGGGGTATTGAGGTGTCGGGCGTCTTCGGCGCTTCCTTTCCATTCCTGTCATGCCCGGGCTTGACCCGGGTATCCAGGGGCGGCCAGAGCGGCTCTCGGTGGCCCCTGGATCCTCGGGTCAAGCCCGAGGATGACAAGGAAGAGAACCGGAAGCTCTTGGTGGCGGCATGACCGCCCCGCCGCTGCTCTCGGTCGAGAACATCGAGGTCGTCTACAACGACGTCATCCTGGTGCTGCGCGGCCTCAGCCTCGCGGTGCCCCAGGGATCGATCGTGGCGCTGCTGGGCGCCAACGGGGCCGGCAAGTCGACGACGCTGAAGGCGATCTCCGGCCTGCTGCGCACCGAGGACGGGGCGGTCACCCGCGGCGCCGTCACCTATGAGGGCCAGCCGATCCACCAGCTCGACCCCGGCGCCGTGGTGCGCCGCGGCATCTTCCAGGTGATGGAGGGGCGCCGCATCGTCGCCGACATGACCTGTGTGGAGAACCTCCGGCTCGGCGCCCACACCCGGCGCGACCGCGGGGTGGCCGACGACATCGACCGGGTCTACGGCTATTTCCCGCGGCTGCGCGAACGCAACGGCCTGGCCGGCTATCTCTCCGGAGGCGAGCAGCAGATGCTGGCGATCGGCCGGGCGCTGATGGCGCGGCCGAAGCTGATCTTGATGGACGAACCGTCGATGGGCCTGTCGCCATTGATGGTGAAGGAGGTGTTCGGCATCATCCGCCGGCTCAACGCCGATCTCGGCATCTCGATCCTGCTGGTCGAGCAGAACGCCCGCATGGCGCTGTCCTGCGCCGGATACGGCTATATCATGGAGAACGGCAAGGTGGTGCTGGACGGCACCGCCGAGGCCCTGGCGGCCAACGAGGACGTCAAGGAGTTCTACCTCGGCGGCGCCGGGGAACAGCGCAAGAGCTTCAAGAACCTGAAGAGCTTCAAGCGCCGCAAGCGCTGGCTGTAGGGCACTTCGCCTCCCGGCATTGTGCGGCCCGTCCGGCGGCGTCATGCTGGATGCGAGTCATCGCCCGGGCATCCGTCGAAACAGGGAATCCCATGGCCGAGCATTACGACGATCTCGAGACCCGTCCGGCCGAGGAGCGGGAGGCGTCGCTGCTGGCCGAGCTGCCGGCCCAGATCGCCCATGCCAAGGCCTCCGCCCCCGGCTACGCCAAACGTCTGGCCGAATTCGATCCGGCGGCGGTGACCAGCCGGGCCGAGCTGGCGGAATTGCCGCTGACCCGGAAGTCCGAGCTGCCGACGATCCAGGGGGTCGACCTGCCTTTCGGCGGGCTGACCACGATCCGGCCCGGGCAGTTCCGCCGGATCTTCGCCTCCCCCGGCCCGATCTACGAAGGCGAGGCGCACGGCATCGACAGCTGGCGCTTCGCCCGTGCCCTGTTCGCCAGCGGCTTCCGCGAAGGCGACATCCTGCAGAACTGCTTCTCCTACCACTTCACCCCGGCCGGCGTGATGTTCGAGACGGGTGCGGAGGCGCTGGGCTGCGCCGTGATCCCGGCCGGCACCGGCAACACCGAGCTGCAGGCCCGGGCCATGGCCGACCTGAAGCCGCGCGGCTATGTCGGCACGCCCGACTTCCTGAAGCTGATCCTGGAGAAGGCCGACCAGCTCGGCCACGACACCGGCTCGGTGACGCTGGCCCATGTCTCCGGCGGTCCGCTGCTGCCGCCGCTGCGCGAGTTCTACTCCGCCCGCGGCATCGACCTGTTCCAGAGCTACGGCACCGCCGATCTCGGCCTGATCGCCTACGAGACCGAGGCGCATGAGGGGCTGGTGCTGGCCGAGGGCATCCTGGTCGAGATCGTCCGTCCCGGCACCGGCGATCTGGTGCCCGAGGGCGAGGTCGGCGAGGTGGTGGTCACCAGCTTCGACCGCTGCACGCCCTGGATCCGCTTCGCCACCGGCGACCTCTCCGCCATCCTGCCCGGGCGCAGCCCCTGCGGCCGCACCGCGCCGCGGCTGCGCGGCTGGCTCGGCCGGGCCGACCAGAGCACCAAGGTTCGCGGCCTGTTCGTCCATCCCGGCCAGATCGCCGAGGTGCTGAAGCGCCACGGGCTGGAACGCGGAAGGCTGCTGGTCTCGAGCCGCCAGGGCATCGATGACGTGGCGCTGCAGGTGGAGAGCGCCGACGCCTCCGTGGCCGACGCCGTGGCCGACACCGTGCTCGACGTCACCAAGCTGCGCGCAGCGGTGACGGCGGTTCCGCCGGGCAGCCTGCCGAATGATGGCAAGGTGATCGACGACACCCGCAAGTTCGAGTGAGCCAGGAAGCCGCTGGCCGCCGCTTGCGATTCCCCGCACCGCCGCGCTAGCCTCCCCTCACCATCAGCACTGGACCGCGGTCGACTTCGGTCGGCAACCGGCAGGCATAGCCACCGGGAGACGCGCCATGGCCGAACCAGGCGTCCATTACGCATCCTATCTCCAGCTCGACACGCTGCTCGACCTGCAGGCCCGCGAAAGCGAGAAGGCCGGACGTCCGGCGCATGACGAGATGCTGTTCATCGTCATCCACCAGGCCTATGAGCTGTGGTTCAAGCAGATCCTGTTCGAGCTCGACGCCGTGCAGGGGGTGTTCGCCGCCGACCGGGTCGACGACCGCGCTATCGCCCGGGCCAGCCGCGCGCTGCACCGCATCCATGAGATCCTGAAGCTCGGCGTGCACCAGCTCGACGTGCTGGAGACGATGACGCCGCTCGATTTCCTCGACTTCCGCGACCTGCTGCGCCCGGCCTCGGGGTTCCAGAGCGCGCAGTTCCGGCTGATCGAGATCCGCCTCGGCCTGCGCGCCGCCGACCGGCTGGCCTATGAGGGCCGGTCCTTCGAGGCCCGGCTGGAGTCGCCGGGGCGTGAGCGGGTCGAGGCGGCGGGCGGCCAGCCCAGCCTGTTCGAGCAGCTCGACGCCTGGCTGGCCCGCACGCCCTTCATCGAGCTCGGCGGCTACCGCTTCCGCGAGGCCTACCGCCAGGCCGTGGTGGCGATGCTGGAGGGCGACATCGGCCACCTGACCGCCCATCCGACGCTGGACGAGGCGGCGCGGGAGAAGGAGGTGGCGGCGCTGCGCCAAGCGCTGTCCCGCTTCGACGCGCTGTTCGACGAGACGCGCCATGCCGAGGAGGCGGCGCAGGGATCCTGGCGCATGTCCTGGCGGGCGCTGCAGGCGGCCCTGTTCATCAACCTGTACCGCGACGAGCCGGCGCTGCAGGTGCCGTTCGGGCTGCTGAGCCTGCTGATGGACATCGACGAGACCATGACGCTGTGGCGCTACCGCCACGCGCTGATGGTCCAGCGCATGATCGGGCTGAAGACCGGCACCGGCGGGTCTTCCGGACACGACTACCTGGCCCGCACCGCGGAGCGGCACCGGGTGTTCGGCGACCTGTTCACCCTGTCGACCTATCTGATCCCGCGCTCGGCCCTGCCGCCGCTGCCGGAGGAGATCACCCGCCGCACCGGCCTGTCCTATGACGGGGAGGCCGGGGCATGAGCTTCAAGCCGCTGTTCTCCCGCTTCCTGGCGGCGGCGCCGGAGCGGCTGCATCTGGCCGCCCACAGCCACCACCTGTGGCCCGACACGGTGTTCGAGGCCCAGCTCCGCTATGTCGAGGACACCGCCCGCCTCGCCGACCACAAATGGGAGCATGTCTTCGGCACCGTGGTGCCGTGGCTGCAGGCGCGGATCGCCGCCATCCTGAGCCTGCCCGACCCGGCCTCCCTCGCCTTCGCGCCGAACACGCATGAGTTCGTGCGGCGGCTCCTCTCCTGCCTGCCGGCGGATCGGCCGGCTCGGATGCTGACCACCGATTCCGAATTCCACAGCTTCCGCCGGCAGATCGCGCGGCTGGAGGAGGACGGGCTGGTCCGGGTCACGCGCGTGGCGCAGGAACCGACGGCCGACTTCCCGGCCCGCTTCGCCGCGGCGGCCGGGGCCGGCGGCCACGATCTCGTCTTCTTCAGCCAGGTGTTCTTCAACTCGGGCTATGCGGTGCCCGACCTGGCGGCGCTGGTGGCGGCGGTGCCCGACCGGGAGACGCTGGTCGCGGTCGACGGCTATCACGGCTTCATGGCGCTGCCGACCGACCTGTCGGCGATCGCGCCCCGCGCCTTCTACATCGCCGGCGGCTACAAATATGCCATGGCCGGTGAAGGCGCCTGCTTCCTGCATGTGCCGCCGGGCTACGGCCCACGGCCGCGCGACACCGGCTGGTACGCCGCCTTCGGCGCGCTGGCCGGGGCGCAGGACGGGCGCGTGCCCTACGGCACCGATGGCAGCCGCTTCCTCGGATCGACCTTCGACCCCTCCGGCCTTTACCGGATGCTCGCCGTGCTCGACCTGCTGGCGGAGCGCGGCCTGGGCGTGCCTGAGATCCACGCTCACGTCCTGGCGCTGCAGGAGGCCTTCGCCGAAGCGCTGGCCCGGGCCGGGGTGCCCGACCTCGTCCGCGACCGGCTGCTGGTGCCGCTCGACACCCCGGTCCGCGGCCATTTCCTGACCTACCGCACCGACAAGGCCGGCGCGATCGACGACCGGCTGCGCGAAGCCGATATCGTCGTCGACCACCGCGACGACCGGCTGCGCTTCGGCTTCGGCCTCTATCACGACCTCGCGGAGGTGCCGGCCATGGCCGACCGCGTGGTCCACGCCTTGAGCCGGTAGCGGGACCGTGCGCGAGAGCTGGTCGAGGCCGTATCCGGCGATCGTCCTCAGCCCGGACGCCACGTCCGTGCTGGTCAGGTCCCTGCCCGGCCGGCCGGCTGTGCTGCGGGTCACCGAGCTGTCGGGCGGCCTCGCCAACACCAATCTCCGCCTCGACCTCGATAGCCATCCGCCGGTGGTGCTGCGGCTGTTCCAGCGCGACCCGGCCCAGGCCGCGAAGGAACGGGCGATCCACGCTCTCGCCGCCGAGCGCGGCTTCCCCGCCCCCAGGCTCCTGGGCAGCGGCGACGACCCGGCGACAGAGCTTCCCTTCGCCCTGCTGGAATGGATCGACGGTCAGCGGTTGGATGAAGCCGCCCGCGGGCTGGACGACACGACGCTGCTGCCGCTCGCCCGTTCCGTCGGCGGGGCGCTGGCAGCGATCCATGCGGTGACGTTCGACCGCACCGGCTTCCTCGACGCGTCGCTGGACGTGGCCGAGCCGGTCGATGCCGGCGGAACCGGGCTGACCGGCTTCCTGCGCCATGTGCTGGTCGACGGGTCCGGTGGCGAGCGGCTGGGCCGCGACCTGGCCGGCCGGCTGGTCGCCTTCGCCGAGCGCGAGGCCGGGCTGCTCGACCGCTGGCCCGGCCCGCCCTGCCTGACCCATTCCGATTTCGGCGGCACCAACATCCTGGTCCGCCATGGGCCGGAAGGCTGGGCCGTCGCCGCCGTGCTGGACTGGGAGTTCGCCTTCGCCGGCAGCCCGTTCTTCGATCTCGGCAACCTGCTGCGGCCGCCGCTCGGCTCTCGCCCCGGCTTCGCCGGCGCCGTTGCCGCCGGCTACCGCGCGGCGGGCGGCGAATTGCCGGCGGAATGGCGCCGGATGGCGGCGCTGGCGGATCTGTTCAGCTGGGCCGAATTCCTGACCCGCCCGACCGTCTCCGACGCGGTGGTCGCCACGGCGCGGCAGCGGATCACGGACACCATGGCGTTGTGGAATTCGTAGGTTGGGTTCGCGTTGCGAACCCAACAATCGTGCTGTCGGATGGAATGTTGGGTTCGCAAGTAACCCTCCGCCGGAGGCCGCCTTTGCGGGTTTGTCGGGTTGACCGAGGCTGAAGCGTTGGTTGACAGCGGCGGTGGTGGGAAGTGTCCACA